>PWUO01000044.1 GCA_003562555.1 Dehalococcoidia bacterium | reverse complement strand
GTATCGCCTGCCCGAACCAACCAGACTCGCTCACCTTGCGGCAGGCGGCAGACTTGGCCCTCCGGGGCAGGAGTCTGATTCTACGCTCCGATGATGAAGGAGACTCCATGAACGAATTGCGCGACAGCCTTGAGACACTGCTTCGTCGACTCTCAGACGTTATGGTGCGTCTTTGACATCCCCACAGAAGAGGCACAGATAGCGGAACTCGAGCAGCGCACCACGGATCCTGATTTCTGGAAGGACCAGAGGGCTGCCAGGTCCCTCATGCGTACCCTCACCGCGAAGAAATCCCTGGTCGAGTCGTGGAATGGCATGGAGCGTGAGGTACGTGAGATGATCGATATGATCGAACTTGCCCTGACCGAGGAGGACTCTTCGGTCCAGGAGGACATCGCGGACGCCACGCGGAGGCTGTGGTCGCGCTTCGAGAAACAGGAGACGCGACTGATGCTGTCCGGAGATTACGATGACCACAATGCGCTGCTTGCGCTGCATGCGGGCGCAGGCGGCACCGAATCCCAGGACTGGGCCAGCATACTGTTGCGGATGTACATTCGCTGGGCGGAACGTCAGGGCTACGAGGCCGAGGTTCTCGACGTCTCGGAAGGGGATGAGGCCGGCGTTAAGAGCGCATATCTTGACATAAGAGGCGATCACGCCTATGGATATCTCAGGGGCGAGATGGGGGTACACCGACTGGTGCGGCTCTCACCGTTCGATGCGGATCACGCGCGGAATACGTCGTTCGCGCTCGTGGAGGTGATGCCTGAGGCGGAAGCGCAACTGGACCTTGAGATACCTGCGGACGACCTGAGGGTGGACACCTTCCGCTCGAGCGGTCCAGGTGGACAGCACATGCAGAAGAGCAGCAGCGCGGTGCGGATTACGCATATCCCCACGGGGATCGTGGCGGCGTGCCAGAGCCAGCGGTCTCAGCACCAGAACAAGGAGGTCGCGATGCGCATCCTGTACTCCCGCGTCCTCGAGGTTCAGAGGAAGGAAGCCGAACAGGCCAGGGCCAAACTCAAGGGCGAGCGCATTGAGGCCGGATGGGGAAACCAGATACGCAGCTACGTGCTGCACCCCTACAAACTTGTGAAGGACCACAGGACGGGATACGAGTCGTCAGCCGCCGAAGCAGTGCTCGACGGAACACTGGATGAGTTCATCGATTCGTACCTTCGTTCAAAGGTAGGAGAGGCATGATGCGAAGACTTGGATTGACCGCCGTATTCGTCCTGTGTTGTCTTGGCCTGGTGATGTCGCCCGTGGCATCCGCCTCGCCGACCCTGCAGGCTACCGATACCGGCGTGGTGGCGTCGTTCCCGGTCAGTCTCGAGTTCACGGTGTCGGCCGAGGGCCCGGAACCCGTGACTGATATCCGTTTGCTGTACACCATTAATAAGATGAAGTACGCGCCTGTGGTCACCGAGGCGTGGGCGGACTTCGAGCCCTCCACCAGAGTCAGCACCAGTTGGTTCTGGGACATGCGCCGGTCCAGTCTGCCACCGGGTGCGGAGGTGACCTACTGGTGGCAGGTGCGCGACGCGAGTGGAGCGACGATTGAGACTGCGCCGGCGACGGTGAGGTTCAACGATGACCGTTACGGTTGGCAGAGTATCGAGTCCGACGATGTCACGCTTCACTGGTATTTCGGCAGCGACGAGTTCGCGCGGTCCATGTTGAACGTCTGCGAAGACGCCATTGAGACGCTCGCGCAGGACGTCGGTACGAGGGTGGATCGGCATATTCACGTGTATATCTACCGGTCCGCCGCCGATCTGAGGAGCGCAATGGTTTATCCGCAGGAGTGGACCGGCGGTGTGGCATTCACCGACTACAGTGTTATCGCCATTGGCATACCACCGGATGACACGACGTGGGGCAGGAGAGCCCTGCGGCACGAACTCTCGCACCTTGTCGTGCACACGGCCACCTTCGGTCCGTACGGCGTGGTTCCCACATGGCTTGACGAGGGCCTCGCGATGCGCATGGAGGGCGAGCCTTCGCCCACGTTCGTGAACATACTGAACCATTCCGCACGGGAGGATGAACTCATCTCTCTGCGGACTCTGAATGGTCCGTTCTCATCCGATACCACGAAAGCGTACCTCTCGTACGCCCAGAGTCTGAGCGTGATCGACTATCTGTTCGAGGTGTACGGAAGCGACCCGATGCACGAACTCCTCGCCCTTCTGACCGAGGGAGAGAGGCTGGACGACGCCCTGCTGCAGAGCTACGGCAGGGATCTGGATGGCATCGAGGCCGAGTGGAGAGCCGCACTTAAGGAGCAACTGTAGTATGCGTAATCCGCTGGTATCATTACGTGACCTCATGAACCGGCGCCGCCACGGCGCCATGGCCGTCATTCGTCCGCTGCTGCTTGCGGCAGGTATGCTCTCGCTCCTCATCACCGTCGCATGTACGCCCGAGGTCGATGATCTCAGACCCGCCGCCTCGGTGCTGCGATTGTCCGATGTGGGACCCATCACGCTGGACCCGGCTGTCGCCGGTGAAATGAGTTCACACGTCTATATCACCCATCTGTACAGCGGGCTTGTGAAGCTTGATGAGGATCTCCATGTGGTGGCGGATATCGCTCACGACTGGACGGTGTCTGCCGACGGTACGAGGTACACATTTGAGTTGCGCGACGACGTCCGGTTTCATTCCGGCAGGGCGGTGACTGCTGCCGACTTCAAGTACTCGTGGGAGAGGGCATGCGATCCGGCCACGGGTTCCGGGACCGCACCAATCTATCTCGGGGACATAGTGGGTGCGCAGGAGATGCTGGCGGGAGATGCGACTGAGCTGCGAGGGGTCACGGTGCTCGATGATCATACGCTGCAGGTCGACATCGAGAGTCCGCGCTCCTACTTCATCGACAAATTGACCTATACGACCGCGTATGTTGTTGACCGCGAGACCGTGGCTGGAGGTCCCAACTGGTGGCGCGAGCCGAACGGAACCGGACCCTTCACGCTGGCGCGCTGGGAACAGGGAAACGTGCTTGAACTGAGACGCAATGCGGACTACTACGGGACACCCGCGCTCGTCGATGCCGTGGAGTTCCTGTTACTGGCCGGCGTCCCCATGACGCTGTACGAGCAGGGACACATAGATGTGGTGTCGGTCTATACTGCATACATGGATCAGGTCACTGATCCGGCCAATCCGCTGCACCTCGAACTTGTCTCCACTCCTGAGCTCAGCCTCTACTACATCGGTTTCGATGTGACGAAACCACCGTTTGATGATGTCTACGTGCGGCTTGCGTTCTGCCATGCGGTCGACCGCGAACGCATCGTCTCCGTGTTGTTCAAAGACAGTGTGAAGCGCGCCGGCGGGCTGTTGCCCGAAGGGCTTCCCGGCTTCGATCCCAATGTGGATCCGTATGCGTATGATCCCGATCTCGCGCGGATGCTGCTTGAACAATCGTCCTACGGCTCGGCTGAAGCGCTTCCACCCATTCGCATCACGCTGTCCGGGTACGCCAATCATGTGCCCTCATATATTGCTGCGGCCATGCGCGGCTGGAAGGATCACCTGGGGGTAGAGGTATCGGTTCGTCAGCTTGAACCCGAGGTATTTCTGTATCACATCCAGGATGAGCGTGATGAGATGTACTCCATGGGGTGGATAGCGGACTACCCCAGCCCGCAGAACTTCCTCGGAACCCTCTTCTCCGCTGGAGAGTCCTACAACATCTCCGGGTACCACAACCCGGACTTCGAGGCACTGCTGCTGCAGGCGGCTGCCGAGACAGATGAGGAGCGGCAACTCGATCTGTACCGGCGGGCTGAGCAACTGGCGCTGGAGGACCCCCCCGCGCTGCCGCTCATGTACGGCGTGAATCATGTGCTGGTGAAGCCGTACGTGTCGGGTTTCGAACTGAACCCCATGGGCGTTCCTGACCTGACCAGGGTCAGCGTGGATCGTCCCTAGGCCGGCTGCCGGATGAGTGCGTTCCACAGGGCGCGCACACGTTCTTCCAGCGCCTGCATGTCACCATCGTTGTAGATGATGTCGTCCGCATACTCCATCATCCGTTCTGCCGGCATCTGGCGGGCCATCCTCGTCCGCACGGCGTGCGCACCCTGACCCCGGTCGCGGGCAAGCCTCGCCATTACTACGTCGCGGGGTGCCGTTACCACCCAGAGCCTGTCGATAGCGTCAAGCCAGCCGGCCTCAATAAGGAGCGTCGCCTCCACTGCGGTCCACGCACGTCCTTCGTTTCGTAGTCGGGTGAGTCTTCGCTTTACGCGCCGACGTGTCGCGGGATGCACGATGGAGTTCAGGAGCGCCAGTGCCTCGTCATTGGCGAACACTATGCTGCCGAGGGCCTTCCTGTCTATCTCCCCCTCAGAGGTCAGAACGCGCTCTCCAAAGGCAGACACCACGGCTTCCCACGTGCGTGTGCCACGCCGGTAGGTCATGTGCGCCTCCAGGTCGGCGTCCACCACAGGACAGCCCAACTGCTCCAGTATTCGACAGACCGTCGATTTCCCACTGCCGATGGTGCCGGTGACTCCCAGAACCTTCATCCTGTGACTATTATAGGCGCTTGAATGTCGTGTGGTCAGCAGCGCGGCGTGCGATACTCGTGAAAATACCCGTCATTCCACAGCGATCGGGTGTGAGGGGGCTGAGATGAGGTGGAGAGTCGATGTATAATGACGGTGGGTATGGTGCGAGAGGCTCTCCTTTACGAGGGACTCACTGGCGGGCGCGTTCGATGTCATGTCTGCCAGTGGAGATGCGTCATCAATCCCGGCAGGGTGGGGGTGTGCCGTGTTCGCCAGAACCGGGATGGCGTTCTGCATACGCTCAACTACGGTGCGGCGTCCTCCGTCGCAGTCGATCCCATCGAAAAAAAGCCGCTGTTTCATTTCTATCCCGGGACCGATGTGTTCTCGGTTGGCGGATGGGGCTGCAACTTCCACTGCCGGCACTGTCAGAACTGGCAGATCGCCTGCACGGACGTGCCCCGGGATTCACAGTACCTGTCACCGGAAGAGCAGGTACGTCTCGCACTCGATCACCGGTGCGACGGTATTGCGTGGACGTACAACGAGCCGGCGATGTGGTTCGAGTATACGCTGGACTCCGCGAAGCTGGCGCATGCGCATGGCCTGTACACCGTCTACGTCACGAACGGATTCATGACACCAGAGGCGCTCGATGCCATCGGTCCGTGGCTGGATGCGTGGCGCGTGGACGTCAAGGGGTTCAGTGATGAGCTGTACCAGCGTCTTGCACAGGTGCGGAAATGGCGAGGCATCCTCGAGGTCGCGGTGCGTGCCCGCAATCGCTGGAACATGCATGTCGAAGTGGTGACGAACATCATTCCGGGATGGAACGATGCTGAGGAACAACTGAAGGGCATTGCCGATTGGATGGTGGAGGATCTCGGCGAGCTCACGCCATGGCACGTCACGCGCTTCTTTCCGATGCACGAGATGCAGCACGTTGAGCCCACGCCTGTGAGCACGATTCGCCATGCGGTCGAGATCGGTCACGCAGCAGGCCTGAAATTCGTGTACTCGGGAAACGTGCGTGGTGAGGGCGAGGACAGCGTATGCTACTCCTGCGGGCGAACTAACGTGCGCAGGCTGGGCTACAAAGCGGAGGTCGTGGCGCTTCGTGGATCGTCGTGCTCGCACTGCGGCGCCGAGTTGAACTTTCGCACTTCGGAGGCCCCCGGACGCCGGACTGGCGACGATTATGTGGAACGGGCAGAGGAGGAGACACCATGACGCAACACCCGCATCCGGTTGCGCAGCTCGCACGAGAGGCTATCGAGCGATACGTTCGCGAAGGAGAGGTTATCCACCCTGAGGCCTCGACGCCTGAGATGTTGGAACGTGCGGGCGTGTTCGTCTCGATTCACAGGGACGGAGAGCTCAGGGGTTGTATCGGCACGTTTCAACCCACTCGCGAAAATGTGGCCGAGGAGATAGTTGCGAACGCCATC
>PWUO01000307.1 GCA_003562555.1 Dehalococcoidia bacterium | reverse complement strand
TGGCGATGAATGGCGCCGGGTTCGATGACGTCGTGCGACGAACCTGCGAGGTGCGCGACGCAATGTGCGCCCTGTTCTGTTTTGAGACCCTGTTCTATCGTGACAAGGGTGGCAGAATATTCAAGGCCAAGCCTTGGGCGGATGCCGAGACGCACAGTGGGACGGGGTTCAAGGCGATGATAGAGGTGGATCATTCCACCGGCGGGACAGTGCAACTCATCTCACGCGCCAAAGCGAAAAAGCAGCTTCTCAAGAAGATGGTGGAGACGGCGGTCGAGCGAGTGAATGGACAGAAGCTTTGCGGCGCAATCGTGCACGTGAATGCGGATCAGGATGCGGCGTGTCTGGAGCGAATGCTCCGTGACGAGTTGGAATTGGATAACCTTTACGTTTCGCACGGACGAGCGGTTACCGCTATCCAGAACGGAGAGGGATTCGTGACATTCGGGTTCCACGCAGTCGCCTGAGGCAGTAGTGTTGTGCCGCTGTGGGGTGACGCAGCGTGACGTGGTCAGATTATCTGTCGGTGGAGCTAGGCCGCCGAAGTCCGCAAAAGTCAAAGAAGAGAGGAGACTAATGAATGCAGTGAGGCGTATTGGTATCATTGTGCTGGCACTGGCTCTTGTCGTCGTACCATCGCTGGGGTGCGCGCAAGACAGTACTCCGGACACGTACAGAATCGGCGTCATTGCCTCGCAGACCGGGCCCTACAGCGCCCTTGGATTGCCCGCTATCGACGGCGCCCGCCTGATCGCGGATCAGATCAATGACGCAGGCGGAATACGTGGAATGCCGCTCGAACTCATCTTCTACGATGATAAGGGCAGCTCGACCGAGACTGCTCTCGCGGCGCAGAGGGCGATTGAAGTTGACAAGGTGGTGGCCGTGGCATGCATGTCGGCTACCGGACTGTCCCATAGTATGATATCCGTGGTTAACGATAACGAGATACCCGGAGTTATCATGTCGGGTACAGGCCTCGTGGACAACCAGCTTGGCGCCTGGGCATTCAAGCCCATCGCCAGCGAGAGCGACTACATACCGTTGCCGCTCAGATATCTGAGGGACGACCTTGGACTCAGCACCAGCGCGGGTCTCATCGAGAACAGCGGCTATGGCGAGGGCGGCGAGTTCTTCATGAAACAGGTTGCGCCGGCTGAGGGAATAAACATGCTCACCTATCAGCATTTCGACCCAGGCGCCACCGATATGACACCGCAACTGGCCAATATCAAGGCGTCCGGCGCGGAATCCATCTTCATCTGGGGCAGTGGGCCCGCAGGTGCCCTTGCGGTCAAACAGGCACGCGAGATGGACATCATGGTGCCCATCGTTACCACACCGGCCCAGAGTTCTCCGGCGTACTACGAGGCCTTTCAGTCGTTCTACGAAATGGAGCCCTCGCTTGTGTCTCTGGACTCGAAGCTCACGATGTGGCAACAGCTGCCTGCTGATGATCCCGACAGGGAGATGTGCAGAGAGTTCACCGAGTCGTTTGTTTCCAGGTACGCACGTCCTCCTGCGATGTGGGAGGCCATCGGCGCTCAGATAATACTGTTCATTGCCGACGGTATTGAGCGTGCCAATCCGGACCTGAGCGACACTGATCTCGCTCGTGCCCAGGTGCGGGATGCATTCGAGACGACGCATAACCTCAGCCTGTTCATGGGCACCTACACGCTTTCGCCGGATGACCACTACGGCCGTGTGTTGCCCAAAGAGGTGCTTGTTACGTTCAGAGATGGCGAAAAAGTTCTCGTGAAGACGATGGAGGACTAGCGGGCAGAGATTGGAATTCTCTACCGTTCTACAATCGCTCATAAGCGGGCTCACGCTCGGGTGCATCTACGCGGCACTCGGGCTGGGCCTGTATGTGGTGTACGGTGTCACTCGTGTGCTGAACCTCGCACAGGGCGAATTCGTCATGCTTGGCGGCATGATCACCGTGAGCCTCAGTGCATTTGGTGTGCCCCTCTTGCCGGCCATATTCCTCGCGGTTGCTATCGTATCGTTCACCGGGGCGATACTGTACCGGTTCATCATCTACCCTGCACGCCACGCGTCCGGCTCAACACTGGCCTTCCTCACAGTGGGGTTCGCTTTCGCGATCGAGGGGCTCACCCTGCTTGTTTGGGGTTGGGAGTACCGGACGCTGACCGCGTTCCTCGGCAGTTCGAGTATCCACCTCTGGGGCGCGACCATATTCGGACAGGCTCCATGGGTGGTTGGCATGACCGTGCTCATGGTCGCCGGACTGTACTACTTCTTCGGGCGAACCATGCTCGGCAGGGCGCTTCGCGCCTGTGCCGATGAGCCGCTCGGGGCCAAGACGATCGGCATAAGCCCGGAACGCATGGGACTCCTGGCCTTTGTAATCGCCGCAGCCCTGGGGGCGATCGCCGGTGCAACCATTACTCCCCTGACGATGACCGCCTACAACGTGGGGATCCCGCTTACCATCAAGGGGCTGCTTGCTGCGTTTGTGGGCGGGATGCACAGGGCTGAAGGGGTGATCGTCGGCGGGCTTCTGCTGGGTCTGACCGAGGCACTTTCGGCGGGTCTCATGCCCAGTGGCTACCACGACGCGATCGCTCTGGGGATTCTTCTCATCGTATTTCTTGCGAGGCCCCGTGGCTTGCTGCCGGCCCATGCGAATATCGAGGGTTGATGGAATCGACTGAAACGAGAACCGACGTAACCGCCGGCGCTGGACGACCGGTCACCGGTCGTCGTGTCCTTGCTGCTGTCGGTCTCCTGCTGGTCTTCACCCTTCCCTTCTGGGCGGGGCCGTACCCGACGGGGATCGCGACGATGATCGGTTTCCATGCCATACTGGCGCTCGGGCTCGTACTCCTGACCGGACTGGCCGGACAGGTATCGCTCGGGCAGGCGATGTTCTACGGAACGGGCGCCTACCTGTCGGCGCTGTTCACAGTACGTGCGGGGCTGCCCGCCTGGCCTTCTATCGTACTGGCTGCGATCATTACCGGTGGTATTGCGGCGCTGATCGGACTCGCGATCCTGAGGCTCCGCGGCATCATCGTTGCGGGCGTTACCCTCACCGTGAACCTGATCTTCTACTACCTCGTCATGAGCATGGGATCGCTGACCGGCGGGGCGACGGGGTTGACCGGCATCCCTCGGCTGACCTATCCCGGAATCCTCACCTACACGGCGTTCATCTTCATGCTCGTGTGGCTGGTGGTGCTGGCGCTTCTCATCTTTTCACGCAACGTGGTGCGATCGCGCAGCGGCAGGGCACTGCGTGTGCTGAATGTGCTGTCCGGCGGCAGTGAGGACACCGCGCAGGTTCTGGGGATCAATACCATGAAGTACAAGGTGAGTGTCTTCGTGGTGGCCGCTGTCTTCGCCAGCATCGGAGGCAGTCTGTTCGCCCACTACACGCGCGTGATTGAGCCCGGGACGTTTCACGTCCAGCTCTCGGTCGTGGTGGCGATCATGGTTATCGTCGGGGGTGTGACGACTCCATGGGGCGCTATCATCGGGGCCACTGTGATGATCAGTATCACCGAGATACTTCGTGCGGTCGCTCCGGTAGTGCTTGGTGGCCCTACCGGCGCCTACGAACTGGTTGCCTATGGAGTGGTTCTCGTTGCGACGTTGCTTTTCCTGCCGGAGGGCGTGTACTCGCTGCCTCAGCGATTACGGAGGAGGAGGTCTCGTGGTTCACCACACTGAGCCCGCAGCAGGGCGCCACCCGGCGGAGGTCCGAAGGGATACGACCTTGCTTGAGATTCGGGGGCTGTCGGCAGCCTATGGCCAACTCGTCGTGCTCAAGGATGTGGACTTGAAAGTCTCTCCGGGAGAGCTTGTGTGCATCATTGGTCCCAACGGAGCGGGTAAGACGACACTGCTCAAACTTGTGAATGGGCTGCTCCGGCCGTCTGCGGGAGAGATACTGTTTGAAGGGGAGCGCATCGATGGGAGACCCGCGTACAGAGTAGCACGGTGTGGAGTCACGCAGATGTTTCAGGATGTGCAGCTCTGTCCCACTATCTCCGTGCTCGACAATGTGATGACCGGATGTCACGTATGGACGCAAGCGGGCTTCCTGTCCACGGGGTTCAGGCTTCGGCGTGCCAGGGATGAGGAGGACGTTATTCGGACAGTCGCGCTGGATCAGTTGCGCGCGCTTGGGCTCGGTGACAGGGTGGATGCCAAACCACGAGAATTGTCGTGGGGAGAACAGAAGCTAGTCGGCCTCGCCCGCGCACTGGTGGCACGGCCGTCGCTGGTGTTGTTGGATGAACCGTACGGGGGACTGGTGCAGGACGAAATCGAGAGGCTGAGCTGTCTTCTACGGGAACTGACCGCAGGCGGGATGACGGTACTCATGGTGGAGCACCTGACGGATGTCGTCATGGACGTTGCCAGCCGCGTGGTCGTACTGCATTACGGCGAGAAGATCGCTGAAGGACCGCCGCAGGCGATTCGCAACGATGAGAGGGTCGTGGCAAGCTATCTTGGAGAGTAAGCCGGGGGAATTGTAGAAGTGACACGAGAGAAGTCGGATTGCGTGCTCGAAATGCGGGATGTGTACGCTTCCTACGGACCCTTCGCCGCCCTGCAGGGAGTGACGCTCGCGGTGGAGCACGGTGAGATCGCCGCCCTTGTCGGCCCGCATGGCGGTGGCAAGAGTGCGGCTCTGAAGGCAATCTGCGGTCTGCTGCCGGTCAGTTCGGGAGACATCCTGTTCGAGGGTGAACGCGTCAACGGCCTCCCGGTCGAGAAGCTGGCCTCCAAGGGCATCGCCTACGTAGATGAGCGGCGCCTCATTTTCGCCTCAATGAGCGTGATGGACAATCTGCTTCTCGGCGCGTATTCACGTCGACGCCGCACCGCAGATGCTGCGCTGCGACAGGACATCCAGACGGTCCTGAAACTCTTCCCCATACTGGGGGAACGTCAGCGGCAGAGCGCCGGCACACTCTCCGGTGGCGAGAAGCAGATGTTGACCATCGGGCGGGCATTCATGTCAGCCCCGAGGCTGCTGCTGCTTGACTGTCCCTCGCTCAGGCTCGCACCGATTCTCGTGAAGCGTGTGATGAGCGCGATCGCCGAGTTGCGCGATCACGGCATCACGACGATCCTCGTCGAGCAGAACGTGAAGGCAGTGAGTCACATAGCGGATCACGGGTATTTCATGGAGAAAGGAAGAGTTATTGCCCGCGGCAGCCCGGCAGACCTGCTCTCCCGCTCTAATGGCGCTCGCCTGGTCTCGTGAGCGAGCCGCTGCACGCACGCGGCGCATCGTCCGATGCGCCGTTTGGCTAGCAGATGCGTGGTAGCAGCTCACCCGCCAGCATCTGAAGCAGTCTTGTAGTACCCATGCGCGTCCGCATGACGACCTTACCGGGCTTTTCGCTCACGACCCGTCCGATGATTGCCGCGTCCCGGCCCAGAGGATGTGCACGCATCGTCTGCAGCAGCGCGTCTACCATCTCGGGCGCTGCGATGGCAATGAGCTTCCCCTCATTCGCAACGTACAGCGGGTCGAGCCCGAGCATTTCGCACGCCGAACGAACTTCGCGTCCGACGGGGATTGCGTCCTCATCGATGATGATGCCGACGGCCGACTGAGAGGCAATCTCATTCAGCGTCGTCGCGAGGCCCCCTCTGGTGGGGTCGCGCATGCTGTGTAGCTCGTGCGCGGCAGTTTCAAGCATCTTCGCCACCAGTCCGTTGAGCGGGGCACAGTCGCTCACGATAGTCGTGCTGAATGACAGTCCTTCCCTCGCGCTCATGATGGCAACACCGTGTTCGGCGATCGGGCCGCTCACAAGAACCTTGTCTCCTGGCCGGGCGTGCCTGCCTGCGATGTCGGTACCCTCGTGTAACAGGCCGATTCCGGAGGTGGTGATGAACAGACCGTCTGCCTTGCCCCGGTTCACCACCTTGGTGTCTCCCGTGACGATGTGTACCCCCGACTCAATGCAGGCGTCACCCACCGACTGCATCACCGTATCCAGTGTGCGCAGTGGAAGGCCTTCTTCGATGATGAGGGCGAGGCTCAATGCGGCGGGTTGTGCTCCCACCATGG
>PWUO01000184.1 GCA_003562555.1 Dehalococcoidia bacterium | reverse complement strand
CCGGGGCTGCGGCGATGGCCGAGAAGAAGACGAACTGCTCCCCGGCTGGCATTCGCGCGGCATCCTGTAAGTTCGACGTGATGTCCTTCCACGTGACGCCACGGTCGGTCGACTTCCACAATCTTGGCACGAGCCGATCATGCAGCACGTTCTCACCGTCGGACCAGTACTGGTATTCATCTGTGTCCGTAAGACACTCGTCATACCAGAGTCCGATGGCGTAGAGGGTTTCGCCAGTTGGTCCCGCCACCGCGTAGTCGATGATGTCAGAACCGGGCAGTATCACGAGGTCCTCGTGCGAAGGGGTGCGGGTAGGCGACCACGTCGAGAGAGATTCATTCGCACTGGCCGCCCCCGGGATAGCGGAAAGCACAACTGCGGCGGCCAACAGGGCCGCCGGAAGCGCTCGCGGGAGCAGGTGTCGACCGATGTGCGACTTCATTCCGGTTACGATTGACTCCATGCGCGGAATGCGCACGTGTATGCTAGGTGGCGAGCTTCGTCCTGTCAATAGTGGATGCTGCTCAAGCGGAGGGGCTCCGGAGTGGGCGCCTACGGCAACCCGAGCTCGCGCGCGCGGCGGATCATGGGCACTTCCTCGGCCGGCATGTCGAGTTGCGCCGCGTGGTACTGCTGCAGGATGCGCACCGCCTCGATGTCGATGGCGACCCGTCCCGTCGAGGCGAGCATGACCCCGGGCTCCCGTTCCTCGCCGCTGTCCGGCCCTCCTGAGATGAAGCATCGTCGCCCGTCGAGGATTACCAGGTCCGGCTGGAAGTACAGGTTGAGCTCTCCGATCATCTCCTCGAGTTCCGTGCGGTGCATCTTTTTCCTGTCAGGCACAGGAATAAGCCCCATGCCGAGCTTAAGCGCCATGGTGATGCGGGCCCACGCATGCGTTCGCATGGTTGGCAGGAAGATGAGGCGATCGAAGTCGTCCAGCAAGCTCGTCACCTGCACCTCAGGAAGCAGGGTGGCGCGGTCATCCTGCCTTCGCACCCACTCATGATTGTCGAAGTCCACCAGTGGGACATCCATTTCCTTCGCCAGCCTGGTGAGTCCCATGCCATCGAACGCCGTGGACGTCGGCTTGTGGATGAACCCCGATGAGTCTCCTACGGTGACGTGACCTGTCCTGGTCCTCACCAGTTGCACAATCGTGCTGATGACCTTCAGATCGGTGGTGGCGGGGTAAGGGTAGGGACTGTTGCACGCGGGCTTGATGAGAACCCGGTCATCAGGTTGGACGAATCGTTCGATGCCTCCAAGTCGCTGAATAAGGATGCGCACATCCTCGCCTGCGTCGCCGGTCGTCCTGATCTGCTCCACCGATTGTGCCATCGTAACGCCTCCTCACCTCGTGCGCAGGGCCCGTCACTGGTGGATGATCTGCCCTTCGCCACACCCGTGCGGTGTCTGAACAGTGAGCGTAGTCCCGCCGTGGACATGGTGTCAAACGGAGAGCCTGCGCCTGTCGCCGCGTTGAGAGGCAACGACCGGCACGCACAACGCAGCTTTGCTTCCGGTACGCCGATGCACTGCGGCCTGGAGTCAGTGGGCTATCGCCGTTTACCGGACTTCTTTCCGGCACGCTGAGAGCCCTTCCCTGTCTGTGGCTGTTCCTCGTCGCCCTCACCCTCTTCCGCCTCGCGTACGCGCATCAGGGCCTCCATACGGTCCAGCAGATCGCGCGACTTCTCAGCGTTGCTGGAGTGCCACTCCACATCTGCCCGCAGCCTCTCGCACATCCGTTTGATGTCCTTCTGAAAGGGAGTGAGATCGCTTAGCTCGTAGACGTTCGGCAGGCGGCCGCCATCGTAGAGCTTGAGAATATCCCGGACATCCCTGCGAGCCCTCTGTTCGTTCGCGAAACGTTCGATGGTCTTCGGAACCTCGTCGAAGAAGTCAGCGTTCTTCAGTGGATAGAACAGAGGGGCGAGTATGAACGCCACGTAGATCAGGATGACGATCACGGGCAGAACCAGCATGTCGCGCACGTAACTCTCTGTGGGGTAGAGCAGCGGAACGAGTATCAGGACAACAGGGATAATCCAGAGAATGAAGATTACCAGGTACTTGCCGACTGGTGATCTCTCGTCGTCCATCGTGTGACCCCCTCATGACAGCCGGCGACTGCCGGCCGGTGTTCTCGTTCACACAGTATGTAGTATTAACGGATGGCGGTTCAAGGCTTTGTAACTGGCGCCGAGGTTCGAATAGAGAAAGGGGCCGCAATTGCGGCCCCCTTCTCCGTCCGTTGTGTGGATGGGTGATGAACGTTATGAGATGTGGTAGATGATCTGGACAGTCGCAGTAATGGTCGTCTCTCCCGGCTCGATCGGCGTGGTGGGGGCGGGCATGTCGCCGGCCTCCGGACGGGCCATGTCCATGCCCCTGTAGATGATCGGAGTGCTCGTGTTCTCGGAGACATAGGTAGCCCTGCCGAGAGTTACTCCGGAGAGGTTCGCCAGCTGCTCGGCCTTCGCCTTCGCATCTGCCACGGCCTTCTCTCGCGCCTCGTTGAGGTAGGCTGACGTGTCGTCAATCTGGAAGTAGATGCCCTGGACGCGAATCAGGTCGCCACCGGCCTCAACGACCTCGTCGAGTATGATGCCGGCTTCACCGACCTGTCGGATCTTGACCTGGACGTTGTTGGACACCTGGTAACCGACCACCTCTTCCTCCTGGCGGTTCGAGTCCCAGCGGGTCCGCTGCCAGATGCTGAATCCGGTGGTCTGAATGTCCTCGTCGGCTACGCCATTGGCCTTCAGTGTCGCGATGACGCTGTCCATGGCGCGGCTCGCCTGATCCTGAGCCTCGGCAACTGTGGGAGCCTGGGCCTGAACGCCAAGACTGACCACTGCAACGTCTGGCACTGCCTTCACCTCGCCGATGCCCGTGACCCAGATGCCCTCCTGCTGGCTGCCGATCTTGATCTCGGTGTACTCTGAGGCACTGGCCGGATTTGCCGCCGCGCAGCCCACGAGGGCCAATACGGGCACGAGCAGCACAATCGCAGCTCCTATCATGAGTATCCTGTTCTTCTTCATGTGTCTTCCTCCTGGCCGTATTCGGGACGGCCGGCCCAGGTTGTTACGTGTGATCGGGTTATGAGCTTAGTCTTTGATGCCTTCCGTGTCGTGTATATCGAACATGGCGACAGTTATCACCTCCGTAGTCCACTCCTCGGTGTCTATCGCGGCCGTTGCTATGGCGACGTCTACCATGTAGCGGCCGGGTTCCACCTGAATCTCTTCACTACTCATGTAATCCCATTCGACCCGGTAGCTCCTGGATTCCATTGGCTGGATCGCATCGCCCCTGTCTCCTGCCGCGAACGAGTACACGATCCGGCCTGTCATTGCGTCTCGTATGTGAATGGCAGGAGGGAAGAAGGCGACCGACACGGGCTCGGTGCCCTCGTTGCTGAAGTGCATCGTGATGCTGACCGTCTCACCGAAGCTGACTGAGGGTGAGACGCGGCCCACGACCGTAAGGGCGGCATCGGGAGCCGCCGCGGGAGGGGCGCCCTCCATGGTGAGCATACCGTTGTCTTGGCTTGCAGCGCGCTGATCGGATTCAGCAGGATCCGAAGGCAGCGGAGTGGTCATGATGCCGGGAGCCGGGTCATCGGTCCGGGGAATGGCCGGGGACAACATTCCCGCTCTCCAGATGAACCCCACGGCCGCAATCACGATGAACGTCGAGACCACTGCGAGGCGCAGTGAGGGGCGCGAGAACACGCGGACGAACCACGATCCCGAAGCGTCCTGCTTCGCATCCTGTTCCGCCAACTCCACCACCAGCCTGTGTCTGAGCCTGCCGGCGAACTCCTCGCCCGGGTCATCGCTCAGTTGCGTCAGCCGCTGTGCGAACTGCAGAGTCTCCGCGTAGTCAGCATCGTCCTGTATGCTCAGAGGCTCCTCGCCGCGAAGAATGCGGTCGACGTCCTCTGCGAATTGTCTCTCGTCTCTATCTCTGGGTGTCATGTTCCCATCCTTTGAAGGTCTCACGCAGCCGTTGCACGGCGCGGTAGAGCCTTGTTCCAACATTCGACTCCGACACCTGGAGCGCGCGGGCGATCTCCCTGTTATTCAACCCCGCGCCGAACTTCAGTGAGATGATGTCCTGATCGAGTTGCGGAAGATCAGCGAGGCACAGTCGAAGCTGCCGTACCTCCTCCATCCGTTCCACCTGCTCTTCCACTTTGGGGTCCTGCGAGACCTCCTCAGGCGCATCGTCCTCGCGTACTACCTGTACCTTGCCTTCCCTGCGGAAGTGGTCGATAATCGCGTTTCGAGCGATGGCCATCAGCCACGTAGCGTGAGTCGCCTTCTCCCTTCGGTAGCTGTCGAAGTGTCGCAGCGCCTTCTCAAATACGTCCGCAGTGATGTCCTCGGCAATGCTCGCGTTGCCAGTCCTGTAGCTGACGTAGCGGTAGACCTTCGGCATGCAGGTGTCGTACATCTCTTCGAACTCTTCTCTTCGATGCTTCACCCGTTCACCCGAGTCGCTTGTTTCGCGACCTGCCCCACCCGTCCTCGGGTCAGCCTCGGCGAGCATCGTCCTTGTCATCATCCACAGATATGTACGGAGAAGCCTTGGAAGTATCACATTGCACCTGCCCGAAAACCGGAATCGTTTGGATCCTGTGTGGTGAGGAATCGCCTGCCGCCCTTCATCCGCCTCATCCCGTTGTGCCAGTGTAGCGGACCACAGTATAGCGCGGGGCACTACGTGATGGAGGGGTTCGCACTTCACATTGGGGGGAAATCCGGTGTGAGATGTCGCGCGATGCCCCGGAGGAGACCTACTTGTCCGGAGTGGCTGCGAAAGTATCCCGGATCATTCCTGACGCCCGTTGGGGGGTCGCCGCACGGGAGGGACGTAAGGGCCGGGGATGTACTCGACCGAAGGGCGCCGCATCCCGGACTGTGGGTAGAGGTCCATCAGCTGGTACACCTCGGCCGGCATGTCGTGGGTCACCGGCAGTCCGAGCTCTCTTGCCTGATCGGCATTGATGGGGTAGTCATGTGTCCACCTGCCGTCGCTCAACGCCTGTGCCACGTTCCGGGCCTCCTCCTCGGGCATGGTGTCCTTAATCAGACATAACACTGCGCTGTAGACCTGCTGTACTGCCTTGCGGGCGACGTCGCCAAGTATCAGCGTCTGGTCCTCCCGATTGGGGTTCGGCTGCTCCAGTGCCTTCAGAATCGATACCGCGGGGTAGAACCCGCCTGAAGGTGTGCCCATCTGTGGATCGACCGGGCCGAGAACCGCATCGGGGTCCATCACGATCTCGTCCGCGGCCAGTGAGACGAGTGTTCCTCCGGACATCGCGTAGTGAGGAATGAAGACCGTCACCTTCCCGGGGTGACGCTTGATGGCGCAGGCGATCTGCTCGGATGCCAGGACGAGTCCTCCGGGCGTGTGCAGGATGATGTCGAGTGGCATCTCGTCTGGAGTCAGCCTTATTGCACGCAGTACCTGCTCGGAATCCTCGATGTCGATGTAGCGCCTGAACGGAATGCCGAGGAAGTTCATGATCTCCTCGCGGTGAATCATGGTGATGACGCGTGATCCACGTCGCTTCTCGAGGTTGCGTATGGACTGGAGTCGACGTCCCTGCAGCATGCGCCGCTGGAACACCGGCACGAGGAGGGCAACGATTATCAGGATCCAGATCAGGCTGAATACGCTAATGGAACCGTCCATTATGTCCTCCGGGAGCCGTTATCTCGAGTCGACTTCCTGCCGCTATTCTACAGCATGGTCCCGGAATCTCCCGTCGGATCAGGCATGGCTCTGGATCCCCGGGTACAGTTTGACGTCCAGTGCGCTGACTGCTAACGTCCAGCCTACCCATGCAGGAAGCCGGGTCTCTGATCGCACTATTGGCAACCGTTACCGCTATCTCACTCACGGGAGTGATGGCGCCGGGACCTGTGACCGCTGTGACCATCACGAAAGGAGCCGCGCGTAAGGAAGCAGGAGCCCTCATCGCGGTGGGGCACGGTATCGTTGAAATGCCCATGATCCTGCTTATCGGACTCGGCTTCGCGACGGTCATGGCGGTTCCGGAAGTGAAGGCTCTCGT
>PWUO01000112.1 GCA_003562555.1 Dehalococcoidia bacterium | reverse complement strand
GATGCTCAAGAGGACTTCATATGGACTCAGAAACGTGGAGGTGTACCGAAGAAAGATGCTCATGGCCTTTACCCCGCCTCCTGAGGCTTTCCACACACTTTGACAAAGAGCCACGAACGACTTGACAATTGATTGACGACTGTCTACTATGCCGTCCTACATAACCAATAGGCAAAGGCTGCGAACGGGACTAGTAGGTCCACAAGCGGGTCTCAGAGAGCCGGGTGAGGTGTGAGCCGGCGACAGCGCGTGGGATGAATGGACCCCGGAGCCGCAGGCCGAAAGGGATTTCCGAGTAGGCACTGACGGAGAGGGCACCGTTATCAGAGCCCAGGGTATAGCTCCTGTGAGGAGTGGTACCTGACATGAGGGGGCCACGCATTGATGATGTGTGGTCAACCAGGGTGGCACCGCGAAGGGCATGAGCCCCTCGTCCCTAGGGACGAGGGGCTTTTCTTGTTCTCGAGGAGACCGATGATTGAAGGAGGAAAGGTGATGTACTACCCGGCGATCGAAGACGTACGACGATACGCGGAGGGAGGCAAGTGGGTTCCCGTCTGGCGCGAGGTCGTGGCGGACCTTGAGACGCCGGTGTCGGCGTTTCTGAAGGTGCATTGCGGCGGCCCGTGCTTCCTCCTGGAAAGTGTGGAAGGTGGCCAGAGACTGGCGCGGTACAGCTTCATCGGAACAGAGCCGTACCTGGTCCGTGCCACGAGAGGGGAGGATGATACGGATCCCCTCGAAGGTATTGCGATGGTGATGAGCAAGTTTGACGTTGCGCACGTCCCCGGGCTCCCGCGACTCTGTGGTGGCGCCGTGGGCTATCTGTCCTATGAAGCTGCGCAACGATTCGAACGACTACCATCACCCGCATCTGATTCACTTGAATTGCCTGAGTCGTACTTCATGTTTGTGCATACACTGCTGGTGTACGACCACGTGACGCACACCATCCGGGCGCTGAGTCATGTGAAGCCGGAAGGGGACCTTGAGCGCTCGTACGCCGAGGCAGTTGCAAGAATAGATTCACTGCTGGCGCGACTGCAGAAACCCCTTGACATGGGACAACCCAATCGAAACCCCTTGTCCGCATCCGCGCCACTGCGCTCGAACCGGTCACGCGATGATTTTGAGGCCGCGGTTTCGAAGGTGAAAGATCTCATCTCCGAGGGAGAGGCTATCCAGGTGGTGCTCTCTCAACGCCTCAGCCGTCCTTCTGCGGCTGCGCCGTTCGAGATCTACCGGGCACTTCGTACCATCAACCCGTCTCCCTACATGTTCTACCTCGATTGTGGGGAGTTCCAGTTGGTTGGCGCCTCACCGGAGATCCTTGTTCGCGTTGAGGGAGGCAAGGTTGCTACCAGGCCTCTGGCCGGAACGCGGCGTCGGGGACGGACTGCGGATGAGGATCTCATGCTTGAGCAGGAACTTCGTACTGATGAAAAGGAGCGTGCCGAGCACATCATGCTGGTCGACCTGGGGCGTAATGACATCGGGAGAGTCAGCGAGCCTGGCTCGGTCGTCGTAAGCGATCTGATGGATGTGGAACGCTACTCCCATGTGATGCATCTGGTAACCCATGTGGAGGGGAAGCTGCGGAGCGACGTAACTGCGCTGGATGCGCTACGCGCCTGCTTTCCCGCCGGAACGGTGTCCGGGGCGCCCAAAGTCAGGGCAATGGAGCTGATCGCTGAACTTGAACCGGAGAAACGCGGTCCGTATGCCGGGGCAGTCGGGTATCTCTCCTATTCAGGCAATCTGGATATGGCAATCACTATTCGGACTATGGTCATTAAGGATGGGGTGGTACATGCGCAGAGCGGGTGCGGCATCGTTTACGACAGCGTGCCCTGTCAGGAGTTCGAGGAGACGATGAATAAGGCACGTGCCCTGCTCAAGGCAATTGATCAGGCTGAGGCTGCTCAGCGTTCAAAGGAGGCCTCCAGTGTTGCTGCTCATCGATAACTACGACAGCTTTACCTACAACCTTTGTCAGTATTTCTCCGAACTGGGGGAAGAAGTGGCAGTAGTGAGAAACGACGAGAGGACTCTGGAAGAGCTTGAGGGGATGCTACCCGCGCGGATAGTAGTTTCTCCCGGGCCATCAACACCCGAGAGGGCCGGCATCTCGAACGATGTCATCAGGAGATTCGGCTCCTGTATCCCGGTGCTGGGTGTATGCCTGGGGCATCAGTGTATCGGCTATAGCTATGGCGGGCGTGTCCTCAGGGCTCCAGAGATCATGCATGGCAAAGCGTCACCTGTCTACCACGACGGTGCAGCGCTCTTTTCGGGGCTGCCCAGCCCGTTTGTGGCAATTCGATACCACTCTCTGATCGTGGAACGGGAAGCTCTGCCGGACTGTCTGGAGGTGACCGCCTGGACGGCAGAGGGATTGATCATGGGGCTGCGGCACAAGGAGCATCCAGTTCAGGGAGTTCAGTTCCACCCGGAGTCCTTCATGTCCGAGTACGGCAGGGAGGTGCTTCGCAACTTCCTGGAAGGAGCAGTGCGATGATTCGAGATGCAATCTCCGCGCTTGTGGCTGGTCGGGCGCTGGACATGATGGATGCGACTCACGCCATGGAGGAGATCATGGCCGGGGAGGCCACGCCAGCGCAGGTGGCCGCATTCATCGTGGCGCTGAGGATGAAGGGCGAAACACCGGACGAAATAGCAGGACTTGCAGGGGCCATGAGGACACGGGCTGTGCACATCGAATGTGGAGCTGATCTGGATACCTGCGGCACGGGTGGTGACGGGTCACAAAGTTTCAATATATCCACCGCTGTCGCCTTCGTGGCGGCCGGTGCTGGCGTGCGCGTGGCTAAGCACGGGAACCGCGCGATGAGCAGTTGCTGCGGCAGTGCCGACGTACTGGAGTCGCTCGGTGTGCACTTGACCCTTGAGCCGAAGGACGTGGATCGTTGCCTCAGGGAGGTGGGCATCGGCTTCCTGTTCGCTCCAGTGTTTCATCCGGCCATGCAACACGCTGCAGGTCCGCGACGGGATATAGGAGTGCGCACGGTGTTCAACATTCTTGGTCCGCTGTGCAACCCGGCGGGCGCGTCTTCGCAGCTGCTCGGTGTGGCCGAAGCGTCTCTGGTGGAAGTGATGGCTGAAGTACTGCAGCGCCTTGGTTGCCGCCGCGCAATGGTTGTACACGGGGAGGACGGCCTGGACGAGATTACGTTGTCGGGCAGGACCACCGTGTGCGAAGTCGATGGAGGCGTGTTGCGGAGTTACTCACTGTCACCGGATGACTTCGGATTGCCGTTCGTGTCCCGGGATCAGCTTGCAGGCGGAGGCGGAAGGGAGAACGCTCGAATCCTGCGAGACGTCCTGGGTGGTGTGCCCGGACCACATCGTGACGTTGTAGTGGCCAACTCGGCAGCAGCACTGTGTCTGGTGGGTGTGGCCGATTCGATACGAGAGGGGGTAGCCCTTGCCACCGGAGTGTTGGCTTCAGGACGAGCGCTCGCGAAGCTGGATGGCCTGGTGCAAATGACTCGGAGCGCCTCGGGGGTGACAGCATGACGGTGCTCGATCGCATTGTGGCGGGGGTGCGCAGGGACCTCGAATCGAGAATGAAGGCACGACCCCGCGCGATGATTGAAGCGGACGCAGCCGACAGGCCACCAACGCGTGACTTCTACGCGGCTTTAGGTGGTACGCAGTTGAGTCTCATCGCGGAAGTGAAGAGATCATCGCCATCCCGAGGAGCAATCAGGATGGACGTTGATCCCGTCGACGTTGCGGTCATGTACGCGACCGCCGGAGTTGATGCCATCTCGGTTCTGACCGAGGGAAGGCACTTTGGAGGCAGTCTGAACGACCTGAAGCGGATCAGTGAAGTGCTCGGCGCTGGAGGACCCCCGGTACTTCGGAAGGACTTCATCGTCGATCCTTACCAGGTGTACGAGGCGCGTGCGTATGGTGCGGATTGTGTCCTCCTTATGGCGTCGCTTCTGACACAGCAGCAGCTTGTGGAGTTGCTGCACATCAGCCGGGCTCTGGGTATGGCAGGTCTTGTGGAGGCCCACGATGCTGCCGAAACAGAAAGGGCGGTGGAAAGTGGTGCGCGGATCATTGGCATAAACAACCGCAACCTGCACACGCTCGAAGTGGAACCGGCGACATTTGAGAGATTACGACCTCATATACCTGCCGGCAGGCTGGCAGTAGCCGAGAGTGGCGTGCGAGATCGTGAGGACATGGCACGTCTGGCCCGGCTGGGTGCCGATGCAGTCCTGGTGGGCGAGGTCATCATGTCGGCGCCGGACATTGGCGTCAAGGTGAGGGAGATGCGATGCGCCACGTCAATGTGAAGATGTGTGGTCTGCAGGAGGAGGAGCACGTGAGGGTGGCTGCCGAAGCTGGCGCAGATTATGTTGGCTTTGTATTCGCGCCAGGACGGCGTCAGGTGACGCCAGCGCGAGCCGTTCGCCTTGTAGAAAGCCTCGTCGACTTGCCGGTGCGTCCCGCACTTGTTGGAGTGTTCGTCAACGAATCGCATGAAAGGGTGAATACCATACTTGAGACCTGCGGTCTTGATTTCGTCCAGCTCAGTGGCGACGAGGATGGCGGCTACTGCGCGAGGATGGTACGCCCTGTCATGAAGTGCATCAAGGTCTTTCCCGGCACAACCGTTCCTGATGTGATACGACAAATCGATTCGTTTCGGAGGTCTTGCAGTGACCAGGAGGTTTCGTTCCTGCTGGACACGGGTCATGCTGCAGCTCACGGCGGGACAGGCATGACGTTCGACTGGCGTACTGCGTGCGACGTGGGGAGCCTCACTCCGGTGATGGTGGCGGGGGGGCTCGACTGCGGCAACGTCGGCGCGCTGGTGCGGTGCGCTCGTCCGTATGGGGTGGATGTGTCTTCGGGTGTTGAACTTGATGGGAGAAAGGAGCCCTCACTGATACGAGCGTTTGTGCAGGCGGTGAGACAGGCTGAACAGGAGATCGAACATGAAAACGGTAACTAGGCTGCCCGACGAGAGAGGGTACTTTGGCGTCTATGGAGGGCGGTTCGTCCCTGAGACGCTGATTCCGGCTCTCGACGAACTTTCTGTTGGTTATGCTGCGGCGATGACCGATCCGGCATTCCGTGCAGAGCTTTCCGGACTGCTGAAGGACTACGTGGGCAGGCCAACGCCGCTATTCGAGGCTGATTGCCTCAGCGCACATTGCGGGGGTGCCAGAATACTTCTGAAGCGCGAGGACCTGGCGCACACCGGGGCTCACAAGATCAACAACGCACTGGGGCAGGCGCTCCTCGCGCTCAGGATGGGCAAGCGGCGTATCGTCGCTGAGACCGGGGCGGGACAGCACGGCGTAGCGACGGCTGCAGTCTGCGCGAAACTGGGGCTCACGTGTGTGGTGTACATGGGGGAGGAGGATGTTCGGCGGCAATCACTCAACGTATTCCGCATGAGGCTGATGGGCGCCGAGGTGCGGCCGGTCGACTCGGGCGGACGCACGCTCAAGGACGCCATCAATGAAGCCATCCGCGACTGGGTGTCTCACGTGGGCGATACTCATTACCTCCTTGGTTCGGTCGTGGGGCCATCACCATACCCGGCCATGGTCAGGGACTTCCAGTCGGTGATCGGACGAGAGACACGCCAGCAGGTACTGGAACTTACAAATCGCCTTCCGGACTACGTGGTCGCCTGTGTCGGTGGAGGTAGTAACGCGATCGGCATGTTTTACCCGTTCATCGACGACCGGCTGGTCAGACTTGTAGGCGTTGAGGCGGGGGGTAAGGGCCCTAACACGACGTTGCACGCCGCATCTCTCGTCGCCGGGACCGTGGGTGTGCTACACGGGGCGAAGTCATATCTGCTGCAGGACGAACAGGGACAAATCCTTGGAACACACAGCGTGTCGGCCGGCCTGGACTATCCCGGTGTGGGGCCGGAACACAGCTACCTCAAGGATACTGGCCGTGCCCAATACGTTGCTGTTGACGATAGTCAAGCACTTCAAGGGTTCCAATTGTTGTGTCGCACCGAGGGGATTACCCCTGCCCTCGAATCGGCGCATGCTCTGGCATATGCGGCGCAGCTGGCGAGCTTGTGTGGTCCACAGGAGACAATTGTTGTGAACGTTAGTGGTCGAGGTGACAAGGATATTGGCAT
>PWUO01000291.1 GCA_003562555.1 Dehalococcoidia bacterium | reverse complement strand
CGGAAAGAAGCAGTAGAGCGGCGGCACGAGAGGGCACGGCTAACGACGGTGGACGCCCCCCTGGCACCGAATCGACGGAAGGGTTTGAAGTCCCTTCCTGCAGTATCAGTATCAGCGCCAGATGATGACAGGCGACCCGGATCTCTGTACCCGCTTTTGCCGATGACTCGATACGTCGTACACTAGATGGCAGACAGGAAGCGATCGACGTGAAGTGTGTAAGGAGGACAAGATGACGCAGCTCGATCCCAGTGTCCAGATTCGACTCATTGAAGCCACGACCAGTCTGCTGAGCAGCTCGCACACCCGCCTGCGAAACGAGGACCACGCCAAGAAGTACATTCTCAGCTTCCGCTACGTGTACTGCGGCCTCGCAGCCGCAGTCGCCAAGGGCGAATTGACAGAGGATGGCGTGGAGGAGTGCTTTCATAAGCTGAGCCAGGGGCGACGCCGTGAGCTACCCGAATCCCAGTAGACGAGGCAGTGGCCAGCTACGGCCTTGCATCTCAATCCCGGAAGCATCAGGACCACCAAGAACTGGCAGATCCACAAGGGATCATCGCGCCCGGTCACTTAGGGATGTCAGCGGGCGGCCGACTCGCATGAGCAACTCGTATCGGTGACGAGGCAATTGGCTATCACCCAATGTGCATGCACGTCACGCGTCAAGCGAGTTAGCCGAGGGTGTACCTCCTTGCCGCACGGGCAGTGTGCTCATTGCCGCAGAGCCTTAACCAGTAGAGGAGATCACCTTACAACTGCCGCGACCGGGGTGGAAACCCCCGTACGACCCTACGAGTTCGGGCAGGCTGAGGTCTCGCACGAACTACACGGGAAAATAGTACGTCCACACGATTGCATCAAGCACCACCGTCTGCCAGCAAAATAGCAGACAGCCCACGAACGCAAGTCGATACCAGCGGACGGAACGCGGCTGTTCGACTTTCAGAAGACCGACGAGCAGGCCAATCGATCCGCACGCAACCAGCGTCAGCGCACCAAGAATGGCAGTCCACACCGCGATTGAGGGCGCCTCAAGCGTGCGATAAGTGAGTGGCATCCATGCGACGGATCCGCCAAGTACGAGCGCATAGAGAATGAGAAATACGCGATAGCCCAGGCCGGGCCCGAACTGGTATCGACCCGGATCGATACGCAACAGGATGAACAACGTGAAGGGGAAGAAGCCTGCGGCCGCACCAATCATGGAGATTGTGTAGAGCGGCCGAAGTGACTCCGGTACTCCTCCCCAGATGTCCCAGCCGATATGAGGATGCGTCACGTACCCGTGCACGTAACTCGCCAGGACCGCGATTCCGCCCACTACAATAATCGCTATCAGTGCCAGTTGCGCACGAGTGAACATGGCGACATCTCCTCGTCAATCGTCCTGATGGTGATAGCCAGCACGTCCCAACATGTCGAACCAGTCAACGGATTCTCAATTCACGCGATGATATGCCATGGATGGAAGGGCTGCCATCCGCCATCCATAGTATCTCATTCCAGGATGCACGCAGATGAGCACTGCGGCATCGCCACGGATCTGTCACCCGGGCGATGTGTCGACTGTGTTGGTCGAACGGGACCAGTCTGCAGTCGCATTCACCTCGCGCAAGCCACAGGCTTCCCCGGCGAGATCTGCGGCAGGTTCAAGTGACCGGACTGGTGCAACATCACCTGCTGAAACACATCTCATCCGTGTATCATCGGTTCACCACACGCTCTCATCGGACGCAAAGGAGACATGATGCAGACGCTGCTCAAGACCTGGCAATTCCGCCTTGGCATCGCGCTGATAGCGCTGTCGACAGCCGGATATGTGTTCCAGTACGCAGTATTCCGGGACTCGAACCAGTTATTCGTGGCGCTGCTCAACGACCTTTCGTTCGTCTTTCTCCAGGTATTCGTCGTGACCATCGTCGTGCACGAACTGCTCAGGCGGCATGAGAAGCGCACACGCATGGAGAAGCTCAACATGGTAGTCGGCGCGTTTTTCAGCGAAATCGGCACTGAGATGTTACGGCTGTTCTCAGACTGGGACGAAGGTCTCGGCGCGGCCAGACAGCGACTACACGTCACTATGCTGTGGACCGAGGAACAGTTTGACAGCGTGGCGGTCTCAATGGTGGGACACGAGTACCGCGTTGCTCCGGAAGCGGTACGTCCGCAACTACTGCGCTCGCTGCTGGGGTCGAAGCACGACTTTCTCCTGCGACTGATGGAGAACCCGAACCTGCTTGAGCACGAAAGATTTACGCCCCTGCTGATGTCGACGTTCCACCTGACAGAGGAACTGCTTGCGCGACGAGATCCGGAATCGTTGCCTGAATCGGACATTCGACACATAGCGGGCGATGTAGACCGCGTCTACGGACAACTGGCTCTCTTCTGGCTGGAGTATATGAAGTACCTTAAAGGCAACTACCCGTACCTGTTCTCTCTGGCTGTCCGTATGAACCCATTCGATGAATGTGCGTCAGCGGAGGTGCACTACTAGGGCCGTTTCCCGGGCCTGGACTTACAGGCACGGACTGTGCGTATTCGCGCGCGTGCGGCGACGCTGATGTAGTAATCGCTTTCGGACTGAACTGGGCATGCTGCACTGAGTTGCCCGGGAACCCGCGGCGAGGGCACGGCAGCAGGCTCGATTCTGATATTATCGACCGTTACTACTTATCAGCCAACAGCACACACAGGTGTCAACGTAGCGGTTAGTGAAGGAGACTGTCGCGTCAATGGATGTGCACATCGACGAAATCCCCCTCGGTGATCCTCGGCTGAAGCAGTTTGTGGAACTCCCATGGAAGCTGTATCGTGGCGACCCGTGTTGGACTCCTCCGCTACGTGGCGATTTGCTCGGGAGTCGCCTGCTCGGCCTGAAAGGGCTCCTTACCCCGGCTCATCCGTATCACCGAACCGCAGAGGTCACCCATTTTCTTGCACGTCGAGGAAGCAGCCCCGTCGGACGCGTATCAGCTGCAATCAACCACCGATTCAACGATCATTACGGTGAGTGTATCGGCTTCTTCGGTTTCTTCGAGGTAGCCGAAGATTACGAGGTTGCGGAAACCCTGCTGGATCATGCACGCGATTGGGCAAAGAGTCGAGGCATGACCGTGCTCCGCGGACCGGGAGAGTACTCCAACAGCACCTACGAGCGACAAGGTATCCTCATCGACGGTTTCGACACCTGTCCCACGGTAGAACTAACTCATAATCCACCCTACTACGCGGACTTCATGGACCGTTACGGGCTCTCAAAGGCGATGGACTACCACGCCTTCTACGGCGACGACATCACCACCGTCCGACCAGCACTGTCGATCCTTGCTGAACGTACAAGGCGCCGACACAAGGTGGTCACCCGCATGGTGAACATGAAGGACTTTCACAGTGATGTGCGCATAATCGTCAAGCTGTTCAATGAGGCGTGGAGCGAGAACTGGGGCTTTCTTCCCCTGACGGACGAAGAGGCAGACGCAATCGCAGATACACTTGAACCGGTAATCGACCCCGGGCTCATGCAGTTCGCCTATGTAGACGATGAACCCGCGGCGATTCTCGGCGCGTTTCCCGATCCCAACCGTGCCCTGCGTCCACGCTGGAAATGGTACGGCGACTCGGATATTGTCAGGGTGCTGCGCCTCATGATCATGAGGCGGCGCATCTCATTCATACGGCTGATGTTCTTCGGCATTCCACCGAGATTCAGGCGTATGGGCCTGGACGGGCTGCTCTTCTCAGAAGTGATGAGTTACGCCGTCCGAAACGGATACACCGAATGCGAAGCCTCGATGCTGCTGGACGACAACTACCGAATCATCGGGTCGTCCGAGTTCATGGGCGGCTACCGCTACAAGACATGGCGCATCTACGAGATGCCACTGGACTAGCGCGTGGCCATCGCCGCGCGCCATGGCGTATGGCCCTGTAGATCTCCAGTACAACGACCTCTCTGGACCACTTCGAAAGGCGCGGTGATTTCCACAGCTGCACGAAGCGCAGAGTCCAAGAACCGCACCAACTTCAATGCGAACGGGCTTGTGGTGGAGAGTATCAGCACAGGTGCGCCATACCAGCCAGCGCGTCTGATTTACCGACCAACTTCAGTAATGATAACGATTCTTGACATGTCGCCCCGGTACACGTATCGTCTATAGGTATCCTACTTCCCACTATTCCGGGTGATAAGCCGCCATACCGCCGGTCCATTTGGAGTGATGCCGATGCAAGTACAGGTTGTGACTGACAGCACCGCTGATATCGATCGTGCAACTGCTGAATCACTTGGCATTTCGGTAGTCCCCATCTACGTGCGCTGGGAATCCGAGGTGTTCCGGGACGGTGTTGATCTGACGCCCTCACAGTTCTATCGCCGCCTTGTGCACAGTAACGCCCATCCGGCGACCGCACAACCCAGCCCCGAGGATTTCGCACAGGTCTACCAGTCTCGCGCTGATTCGCCGGGCATCGTCTCCATTCACATCTCATCGAAGATCAGTGGCACGTACAACTCTGCAAGGCTGGCTGCGGAAGACGTATGTACGGAGGCCACGCCTGTCGAGGTGATTGATTCCGGCATGAACTCCGCGGGACTTGGACTCGTCGTACTGGCAGCCGCCAAAGCTGCTGCCGTAGGTGCCGGGTTCACGCAGGGAGTTGCAGAAGCGCGCCGCGCTGCGACAGAGACGAGGATGGTGGGGTTGTTCGACACCATGAAATACCTTGCGCGGAGCGGCCGTATCTCGCCCGCGAGAGGTCTCGCAGGCAGAGTGTTGGGAGTGAAACCGATACTGACCTTTCGTGATGGCGCAATAGTTCGTGCCGGGCTGGCACGATCCCGTACGGCAGGAATGAATCGCCTGCTGAAATCGCTGCAGCAGATGGGTGACTTGACCGACATCATCGTCTCCCACAGCACCACGCAGCAGGAGGTTGACGGATTTGTGGAGCGCGTAAACGAATTGTATCCGCGCGGAGTCAGTCAGGTGTTCGAGATGGGTGCTGCACTCGGTGTGCATGGAGGCCCGGGAATGATAATCGTGGCAGGCAGGCGCGCATAGCGCATGCCAGCTTACAGGAGGGTGTTGCAGTGGCATTCTTGTCTACGTTCCTCGTCGCGTTTCTGACGGTCGCAGTCTTCTTCAACCTGCTGTTTCTACTCGCGCTGAAGCTACGCGACAACAGCATCGTTGACATCGGGTGGGGTATCGGATTCATCCTGGTCACATTGGTGACCCTGGCCTACTCAGGAAGTCTGGAGCAACGGCAGCTACTGATCGCCGTGCTCGTTCTTGTCTGGGGTTTGCGACTCGCGATACGTATTTATCTGCGCAATCGTGGCAAGGGTGAGGACTTCCGATACAAGAAATGGCGCGACGACTGGGGTGAGCATTGGCGACGTCACGCCTACTTGATCGTGTTCGTCGGTCAGGGCGTCATGATGCTGATTATCACCATACCAATCATGCTGGCGAACACCTATCCAGGGCCGACTCTCGGGTGGCTTGATCTGGCGGGCGTTGTGGTCTGGTGCGTGGGGTTCTACTTCGAGGCGGAGGGAGATCGACAACTCGACGTGTTCCTGCGTAATCCCGCGAACCGCGGCAAGATCATGGACAGAGGCTTGTGGCGCTACACACCTCATCCGAATTATTTCGGCTAAGTGACTCAGTGGTGGGGCGTGTTTCTCATCGTCCTCTCAGTGCAGTGGGGCTGGCTGGGCATCGTCGGGCCAATCACAATCACCACGCTTATCGTTGCGTATTCGGGCATCCCCATGCTCGAGAAGACGATGAAGGAGAATCCCGCTTTCGTGGAGTACGCCAAGCGAACGAGTGTCTTCTTTCCGTTGCCACCAAGAAAGGCATCGTGATGGCCAGCCACAGCGACTATTTCGCTTAACGAGACTGAATGATGACCAAGAACTATCACGAGAGCAAGGGAAGGTGGTATATAGCGCCGATGTCCCGGCTCGAATGGCTGGAGACTGCCGCTAAGACCATTGCCATCGTCATCGCATTTGCGACGTTCATCAGGGTGTTCGCCCCGGGAGAGTTCGAGACACCAACCGGAGCACTCGGAACACAGTCCCGAATTCTGATGTGGATGGCCATTGGCCTGGCAATCGCTGTCCTGGACCGGTTG
>PWUO01000018.1 GCA_003562555.1 Dehalococcoidia bacterium | reverse complement strand
CGAATCAAAGCTGAAAGAGTCGCGCTAATTTCGCACTAAACTGCTTGGGACGGGGTGTGACGGGGTGTGGCCGCAGGAACGAACCGATGTAGGGTAGGGGACTGACACAAACGTGGGGGCACCATTTGGCACCCCCAACGTAGAATTAGAAGGCAGCCGCTCTATCCTGCTGAGCTACAGGGACGTGTGAACAGTGTACCACCCGCGGGCGTGTCGTGTACGGTACTGCGCCGATGGTGTTTACTAATCGCTGTCCGTCGAGGCAGTCGCGGAAGCTCCACGCGAATCGGTGGTGTAGAAGCCTGGACCTTTGAACACGATCGGCACCGGGCAGAACACGCGACGAGCCTCCTTGCCACACTCAGGGCAGGAAGCCGCAGGCCTGTCCTTGAAACTCTGCCTCACGTCGAACTCGTGTTTGCAGCAATCACACTGGTACGTGTAAGTCGGCACCTGTCATCCTCCTGAATGCAACGCGCACTTCCTCACCGATGGATGGCTATCTATCCTCTTCGGAGGTTTCGTCCTCGTGCGCGTCAGCGCCTGCCTCTTCCAGGATCTCCTCTCCCGGGACCATGTCCTGCGAATCGTCTTCCTCCACAGTCGGCTCTTTCATGGTCTCACTAAGCTCAAGTTCCTCAGACGGTTCTGATATCTGCCGCGTTGCTACCGGCTTGTGCTTGGGGTGAAACTCTCCATTCAGGTCCGCGTAGCCTTCCTCTAGATCGGGTCGGTGAGAATCGACTATATGCCGATCAACACAATACGCGTGAATATAGGCACCACATGAACAGCGAAACACCACACGATCGAACTGGAGAGGGCTTCCGCATGCCGAACAGTTCATCAATCACCTCCGGTGATTAGCACTCGCACCTTCAAGCTGCTAATTATATGCCACGAGCGCGTATGGGGCAAATGCGCTGAGACGGAGCGATGGTTGACACCCCCACTGCCGCATGCCTACCATGCGGTATGGACGGGTGCCGTCCACACCCGATGCACATGTTGCATTAGCTACCAGGAGGTTGGCGCGCCATGCAGAAGAAGACGATCAGGGATATCGATGTGACCGGCAAGAAGGTGTTCGTTCGCGTTGATTTCAACGTGCCGTTCAATGAGGCCGGGCAGATAACTGACGATACACGCATCAGAGCCGCACTGCCGACAGTTGAGGATCTGATCGGCAGGGGAGCTCGTGTCATCCTTGCATCTCATCTCGGCAGACCGAAGGGACGGGTTGTCGATGATATGCGGTTAAAACCGGTCGCGGACCGACTCGCCGAGTTGCTTGGCTCCACGGTCATCTACGCGGACGATTGTATTGGTCCTCGTGCCGAAGAGGCAGCCTCTGCCTTGAATGACGGAGATGTGTTGCTGCTCGAGAATCTGAGATTCCACGCTGACGAGGAGAAGAACGACCCATCATTCTCCGCACAGCTTGCGGCGCTCGCCGATATATACGTGAATGATGCATTTGGTACCGCGCACCGGGCGCACGCCTCAACCGAGGGGATCACTCATCATCTGCCGTCTGTCGCCGGCCTGCTCATGGAGAAAGAGTTGCAGGCGCTTGGCGAGCTGCTGACGTCGCCTTCACGGCCGTTCGCCTGCGTATTCGGTGGTGCGAAGGTCAGTGACAAGGTAGGCATGATCAGGAATATGCTGCAACGCGTGGACATCGTACTTGTGGGTGGAGGGCTGGCCGCGACCTTTCTCAAGGCGAGAGGGCTGGACGTGGGGGAGTCACTTGTGGAGACCGAGATGCTTGAAGAGGCTCGCGCAATCATGGCCGAATCGGAGCGCAGTGGAGTGCCGGTGGTACTGCCGATTGACGTGCTCGTAGCCCAGCAGGTCAAACCCGGGGTACGTGCACGGGTGGTTCAGTCGACCAACGTGCCCGCAGGCAGTGGTATCGTCGACATCGGCCCGAAGTCCATCGAGCATTACTTCAGCAAACTTGAATCGTGTAAGACGGTCATGTGGAATGGTCCGATGGGTGTGTACGAGATACCTCAGTTCTCCATGGGTACCCGGTGTCTCATCAACTACATCGCCGCCACAGATGCCAGATCCGTAATCGGCGGCGGCTCGAGCGTCGATGCCGTGCAGGAAATGGGTCTGGCTGACCTGGTCACCCATGTGTCGACGGGTGGCGGAGCCACGCTCGAATTGCTCGAAAGAGGAACTTTGCCAGGAGTGGAGGCGCTCGAGGATCTGTAGATGTACGTCGAATACAGGGTGCAGGAGAGACAGTGGGTATGAGAACTCTGCTGACCGCCGGGAACTGGAAAATGAACGGCACCGTGGAGGATGCCATCCAATTGGCGTCCTCGCTGCGTGAAACGCTGCGACCTCTTCGTCAGGTCGAGGTTGTTGTATGTCCACCTTTCGTCGCGCTCAAGCCCGTACAAGACGTGCTTCGTGACAGCCCCATTCATCTGGGCGCGCAGGATGTATTCTTCGAGGATAGGGGAGCCTACACTGGTGCGATATCCGCGCCTATGCTTGCCGGACTGTGCCGGTATGTCATCGTCGGCCATTCCGAGCGCAGGCACTGGTTTGGCGACACCGATGAATGGGTTGCGAAGAAAGCCGCCTCGCTTGAACGTCACGAAATCACACCGATCGTCTGCGTCGGCGAAACTCTGGAAGAGCGCGATGCAGGCATAACCGCCGAGGTGATCGGACGCCAGATGAACGCAGTGCTGCAGGGCATGACCCCGACGATTGATATGGTCGTCGCCTATGAACCGGTGTGGGCAATCGGCACTGGCAGGTCAGCCAATCCACGCGATGTCAACGCGACCGTTGCCGGTATTCGGGAGATGGTCAGGACTGGCTGGGGCGCGGTCTTCTCGACTAGCATAAGGATACTATACGGAGGAAGTGTCACCTCAGATAACGTAGAGAGCTTCGTCAGCTTGAGCGAGATAGACGGGACGCTGGTCGGCGGCGCCAGCCTGAAATGTGCCGAGTTCACCGAGATCGTGGCCCGATCCGCGTCCACGTGCGGATAGTTTGACTCGGATCGTCATGGAGCATGTGGGGCTTTGATCGTTACGCACGAAGACCATCCTACGGGCCCGGTGATTGCGCTCGTGGGCCCCACTGCAGTCGGCAAGAGCGAATGCGCGCTGACTCTGGCCCAGAGACTACCTCTCGAGATCATCAATGCCGATAGCCGACAGGTCTACCGGTACATGGACATCGGGACGAGCAAGCCCACCTCCGATGAGCGTGAACGTGTGTCCCACCATGTTCTCGACGTGGTGGATCCGAACGAGGAGTTTTCGCTGTCTCAGTATCTTCGCCTTGCACGTCACGCAAGCCATGCCGTTGCGGAACGTGGAAGGATTCCCCTCGTGGTAGGCGGTACGGGGCAGTACGTCTGGTCTCTCGCGGAGAGATGGCAGGTCCCCGAGGTACCACCCGATCGCGAGTTCAGAACTGAAATGCAGGAACGCGTGAAGACGCACGGCCCGGGCGTGCTGCACGCAGAACTCACGCGAATCGATGCCGAAGCTGGCGCTAGGATTCATGAGGCTAATGTGCGCCGCGTAATACGAGCTCTCGAGTTGTTTCGGGCAACAGGAAAGAAGCCGTCCGTTCTCCTGTGGAGGAGGCAGCAGACGAGCGCTCATTCGGTGGTGGTGATTGGTCTGGCACTTGATCGTCCTGCGCTGATTGCGAGGGCAGACGCCCGAATTGATAGAATGATGCGGCATGGATTCGCCGCAGAGGTGAGGTCCCTGCTGGACAGGGGCTACAGTCCGGCGTTGCCTTCGATGTCGAGTATTGGGTACCGTGAGGTTGCCGACTACGTTAGCGGCCGGTGCGATCTTGATGGCACGATGGCGCGCGTGAGACGTGAGACGCGCCGCCTGATTCGACGACAGCATGCGTGGTTTCGGCCAACGGACGAGCGCATCAGGTGGCTTGATTGGGAGCAGCAGGCAAGAGCCGTCGAGCAGGCAATCCGCATAATTGAAGGCGCAGTGAAATGAGGTTCGAAAAATACCAGGGTGCGGGTAATGACTTCGTGGTTGTTGACGCGAGAGGCGTCCAACTCCCACGGAATGAGCTTGCGAGGCGCATGTGCGACCGCCACTTCGGAGTGGGCGCGGATGGGCTCATCCTGGTCGCCCGGGGCACGCAGACCGGGCTCCTGATGCGAATGCTGAATCCTGATGGCTCAGAAGCGGAGGCATGCGGCAACGGACTTCGGTGTTTTGCGCGCTACGCCACGGACCATAACCTTGTGACCGATTCATCGTTCATGGTTGAAACACTTGCAGGGATCCGGGAGGTGTCCGTCCATCCGGGGAGCGGTGAGACTGCGGGTGGGATCGAGGTGACCATGGGGGTTCCTCGATTCGATCCCGGGGAGATTCCGGCTCGTATCGGCAGCGTCCCCGGTCCTGTGCTGGGACTGGAATTGCAGGTTCTTGATCGCACCATCCCAGTCAACCTGGTATCGATGGGAAATCCTCACGCGGTGAGCTTCGTGACGGATCATGTTGACGAGTACCCCCTGGAGTACGTAGGACCGGCGATGGAGCATCATGAAGTGTTTCCGATGCGGGTGAACTTCGAGATTGCACGGGTGCTGAATCGTGGCGAAATTGAGGCTCGTGTCTGGGAACGTGGTGCAGGAGAGACGCTCGCCTGTGGTTCGGGAGCGTGTGCAATCGCAGTCGCTGCACGGTTACTGGGCTATTGTGACGATGAAGTCCGCGTGCACCTGCCGGGCGGAGAATTGATCATCAGATGGCATGGCCGTGACGACGAGGTGAGATTGTGTGGCCCGGCTCAGCGGGTGTTCAGTGGCGATTGGCCAGACTGATATTTGAGGAGTAGTTGAGAATGCAGTTCGCGAAACGACTCGACCGTCTACCACCCTACCTGTTCGTCGATATTAACAGACGCATCGCCGAGATGCGTGCAAAGGGCATCGATATCGTGACGTTCGCCATTGGAGACCCCGATATGTCGACGCCGTCACCCATCATCGATCGGCTTTGCCATGAGGCGCGCATTCCGGCGAATCACAGGTATCCCGAGACTGACGGTCTGCCTGAATTGCGAGAGGCGGTCGCCGACTGGTACAGGGATCGTTTTGACGTCGGGCTCGACCCCGACACGGAGGTCCTTCCACTCATAGGATCGAAAGAGGGCATCGGCCACATCGCCTTCTGCTTCGTCGAGTCAGGGAGTGTGGTTCTCGTGCCGGATCCCGGCTATCCTGTGTATTCCATGGCCACGATGATTGCCGGGGGTGAACCTTACTATATGCCGCTACTGGAGAAGAACGACTATCTGCCTGATCTGGATGCGGTTCCAGATTCAGTTGCGGACTCCGCCACACTGATGTGGCTCAATTATCCGAATAACCCGACGGGGGCAGGTGCGCCACTGGACTTCTTCGAGAAGGTCGTTGATTTCGCACGGACGCACAATATCGCAGTGTGTCATGATGCACCGTACACTGAGGTGTACTTTGATGGCAAGAGGCCACCAAGCTTCATGCAGGCGCAGGGGGCCAGAGATGTCGGGGTGGAGTTCCACTCTCTGTCGAAGACGTATCACATGACGGGATGGAGGATCGGAATGGTCGTGGGAAACCGGGAGATGGTCCGTGCGTTGTTCACGGTGAAGTCGAATCTCGACTCGGGTATCCCGCAGGCGATACAACTAATGGCAGTTGAGGCGCTGCGCGGTTCTCAGGACGTCATCGCAGAGCATAACGTGATACTTCAGCGCCGTCGAGATAAGCTTGTGACGGTCCTTGACGAAATCGGCCTGAGTGCGCGCCCGCCTGACGGCACATTCTACGTTTGGGCACGAGTACCGCAGGGGTACTCAGGTGTCGATCTTGCGCGTGAACTGTTGGAACAGGTACATGTTGCCGTGACTCCCGGCATCGGATATGGCACAAGCGGGGCGGACTACATTCGCTTCTCCATAACACTTCCTGATGAGCGACTGGAAGAAGGTGTGCAGCGTCTCGCGACGTGGCGGGGAGGATCAAGATAAAAGGACAACTGCATGTCACATCGGAAGCGCGCGAACGTGCGCTTCTCGTTGCTGTTGAGAGTAGAAAGGGAGACGACCGCTGGCCAGCGGTCGATTCGATTGCCGAGCTCAAGCATCTAGCCGAAAGCGCCGGTGCGGATGTGGTTGGCGTGCAAGTCCAGCGGATGGCATCACCCTCAGGGTCCCATTACGTGGGACGAGGTAAGCTGGAGGAACTCTCT
>PWUO01000150.1 GCA_003562555.1 Dehalococcoidia bacterium | reverse complement strand
TAGACATTACGCGTACGAGGGGACGGGACGGCCAGGAGCCGTCCCCTTCCCCCTTTGTGAGATCAGCACAAGATAGGGTCATTATCTTCGATACCACACTTCGGGATGGAGAGCAGGCTGCGGGCACGAGCCTCACTGCCAAGGAGAAGCTCACCATCGCCCGGCAACTCGACACGCTCGGTGTCGACGTCATCGAGGCGGGCTTCCCCGTAAGCTCGCCCGGCGACTTCGAGGCAGTACAACTTATCGCACGGGAGGTACGCCGACCCATCATCTGTGGCCTCGCCCATTGCAGGCCAGCTGCTATCGACCGGGCATGGGAGGCGCTCCAGGACGCCGCGCACCCGCGCATCCACGTGTTCCTGTCTGCGTCGGACGTGCAACTCGCCCACATGCTCAAGAAGAGCCGTAATGAGGCCCTTGCGATGGCTCGAGAGATGGTCGCCCGAGCGAAGAGCTACACCCACGATGTCGAGTTCTCGCCGATGGACGCTACCCGCGCCGAGCCCGAGTTTCTGAACCAGTTGCTCGAGGCCGTCATCGATGCCGGAGCTGTCACGGTGAACATCGCCGACACGGTTGGCTACAGCCCTGTGAACGAGTTCTCCTCCCTAATACAGGGGATCATCAGCAACGTGAGGAACATAGGCAGAGCCTGCGTCAGCGTGCACTGTCACGACGATCTGGGCCTCGCCGTCGCGAACAGCCTTGAGGCGGTTCGGATCGGTGCCCGCCAGGTGGAGTGCACCATCAACGGCATTGGTGAGCGTGCGGGTAACGCTGCTCTCGAAGAGATCGTCATGGCGCTGCACACACGAGCCGACGTGTTCGGATTGACGACCGGCATCGACACCACGCAGTTGTTCAAGACGAGCAGGACGGTGAGCGACCTCACCGGGTTCCTGGTTCAGCCCAACAAGGCAATCGTCGGGACGAACGCGTTCCGTCACCAGTCCGGTATCCATCAGGATGGGATGGTCAAAGAGTCTTCAACCTACGAGATCATGGATCCGCGCTCGGTCGGTATTCCCGCCAGCAGCCTCGTGCTCGGAAAACTGAGTGGCAAACACGCGTTTCGCGAGCGCCTCGCGGAGCTCGGATTCTCTCTCAGTGATGAAGCGCTGAGCCACGCCTTCCAGGCATTCAAGGATCTCGCAGATAAGAAGCGGGAGATTGCTGATCGCGACCTTGTGTCGCTCGTGGGCGAGGAATTGCGGCAGGAAACCCAGGTCTACCGGTTGGACCACGTCGACGTTTCGTGCGGCGACCACAGCCTCCATTCAGCGGCAGTTCGCCTGATAGGCCCCGACGGGCAGACGCTCGCCGATGCAGCGTTGGGAACGGGCCCCGTCGACGCCGTGTACAAGGTCATCAACCGGATCATCGGTATTCCCAACACTCTCGTTGAGTTCACAATCAACGCGAATACGGAAGGTTTCGATGCTATAGGTGAAGTGCTCATTCGCATCGAGAGCGACGGCGGGCTCTACACCGGGCGAGGCGCATCCACCGATATCGTCGTAGCCAGCGCAAAGGCATACATGAACGCGCTCAACAGACTCATCATCTCCCGTCAGTACAAGGACGAGCACGCGGTGGATGTCCGGAATGCCAATCACGGGATCCACGGGGCAACCTGATGTCGACAATCGTAGAGAAGATACTTGCGGCGCACTCCGGGCGGGACATCGTCTCGCCCGGAGAGTTCGCCAACGTCTCGGTCGACATGGTGCTCTCCAACGACATCACCGGCCCGCTTGCCATCAGGGAGTTTCGAAAGCTTGGGGTGGCACGCGTATTCGATCCGGCACGGGTGGTGATGGTTCCCGATCACTTCATACCCAATAAGGACATCGCGTCGGCGATTCAGGCCAAGGAGCTCCGCGAATTCGCGAGGGAGCAGGGGGTCGTGTATTACGAGGCCGGGAGGGCCGGAATCGAACATGTGCTCCTCCCGGAGGAGGGTCTTGTGGGGCCTGGACAGGTGGTGATCGGGGCCGACTCTCACACCTGTACCTACGGTGCACTCGGTGCGTTCGCCACGGGAATGGGGTCGACCGACATCGCTGCCGCGATGGCAACGGGCGACATCTGGATGAAGGTGCCTCCCACCATCAAGTTCGTGTTCCACGGCCCTCTGCAGCAATGGACAAGCGGCAAGGACCTCATCCTGCACATCATTGGGGATATTGGAATTGACGGAGCTCTGTACGCAGCGATGGAATTCCACGGACAGGCGATCCAGGACATGGGCATGGACGGACGCTTCACCATGGCCAATATGGCCATTGAGGCGGGCGCGAAGGCCGGTGTATTCGAAGTCGACGCCACTACCGAGGAATACCTCGTCACCCACCCGCAGCGCGCGGGAACCGCACCCTACCAAAGGTACTTCACAGATTCCGATACGGACTACTCGCGAATTATCGAATACGAGGCCTCGACAATCGAACCCGTGGTCGCGTTGCCACACCTCCCCTCAAACGTCACGCCGGTGAGCAAGGTCGGTGACGTGACGATTGATCAGGTGGTTATCGGAAGTTGCACCAATGGCCGTCTGAGTGATCTGCGGATTGCAGCACATATCCTTCGTGGCCGTTCCATCCATCCGTCGCTTCGATGCATCGTCATCCCCGGCTCACAGAGAGTCTACCGGGAGGCCGTCGACCAGGGTCTGGTTCAGATCTTCCTCGATGCCGGCGCGGTGGTCAGCACTCCCACCTGCGGGCCGTGCCTCGGAGGCTACATGGGCATTCTCGCACCGGGCGAACGTTGTCTCTCAACCACCAACCGAAACTTCGTGGGCCGCATGGGCAGTCCGCAATCGGAGGTGTTCCTCGCCAGTCCAGCGGTCGCGGCGGCCACTGCGATTGCGGGTACGATCGTCGGTCCGGCCGAGATCGACCGGGACAGACAGGAGGTATCCGTATGAACTCGTTGCGCGGCACGGCACATCTCTACGGCGCGGACGTGGACACGGATGCCATTATTCCGGCCCGATACCTCAACGTCTCAGATCCCGCACTTCTCGCAGCGCACTGCATGGAGGATATCGACCCCGGGTTCAGGACTCGGGTGTCGGACGGCGACGTCATGGTGGCAACGACGAACTTCGGCTGCGGATCATCACGTGAACACGCTCCGATCGCCATCAAAGCGTGCGGCATTTCGTGCGTCATTGCGCATAGCTTCGCACGGATATTCTTCCGCAATGCCCTGAATATCGGGCTGCCGCTGCTCGAGTGTCCCGAAGCTGTCGTCTCGTGTGAGGCCGGTGATATACTGGAAATTGACCTTGCAGGAGGCCGGGTCACCAACTCGACGAAAGGTCTCTCCTTCACCGCGAAGCCGTATCCAGAATTCATGATGGGCATCGTAAAGGCAGGAGGTCTCATTCCACATACTAAGCGCAGACTGGAGGGAATCAGTTCATGACCTATAGGATCGCAGTTCTCCGGGGCGATGGCATTGGGCCGGAGGTTACCGATGAGGCGCTGAAGATGCTGCAAGCCGTACAGCAACGGTTCGGACACGAGTTCTGTTTCGAGGAGGGAATCGTGGGAGGAGCGTCGATCGACGCCCTCGGTGTCCCCATCACAGACGACACTCTTGCCCTGTGCCAGGATTCAGACGCCATTCTCTTCGGCGCAGCCGGAGGCCCGAGATGGGATGACGCCAGCACCGATCTTCGACCCGAACAGGCGCTCTTTCGCCTGCGTAAAGAGCTCAACCTCTTCGCCAACCTGAGGCCCGTCCGGTCTTATCCGATGCTCGACGACAAGAGCCCGCTTCGACCCGAAATCGTGCGCGGTGCAGACATCATCTTCGTACGAGAACTCACGGGAGGACTGTACTTCGGACAACCGAAGAAGCGCTGGGAAACCCCCGAGGGGAGACGTGCCGTAGATTCGGAGGACTACTCCGAGCAGGAGATAGCCCGGGTGGTCCGCGTTGCCTGTGAACTGGCTGCGAATCGGCGCAGGAACGTTGTCTCAGTGGATAAGTTCAACGCACTGATCTCATCACGCCTCTGGCGGCAGGTGGCGACCGAGGTGAGCGGCGCATACCCGGACATCGAGCTCACACATATGCTGGCCGACACCTTCGCCATGCAGCTCATCGTCCGGCCGACCCAGTTTGACGTGGTCGTCACCACCAACATGTTCGGCGACATCTTCACCGACGAGGCTGCGGTACTGTCGGGTTCTATGGGAATGCTGCCCTCAGCCAGCCTGTCCGGGCTGCCAACTGGAAGGACGCGTGGCCTCTACGAACCGATTCACGGCTCCGCCCCTGATATCACCGGAAAGGGTATCGCAAACCCGCTGGCTGCCATTCTCAGTTCCGCACTGCTGCTCAGATACTCGCTGGGCCTCAACGAGGAGGCGGAAGCGGTGGAACAGTCCGTCATGTCAGTGCTTGAGCAGGGATACCGCACAAGCGACATATTCTCCGAGGGAACCACCAGGGTGAGCACCCGGGAGATGGGAGACCTCGTTGTCGGCAGGTTTGCAGCACATAAGGGTTGACACTACACATCGGTGTTCTTACAATGTACGCTCGTTGGTTTACAGGTTACGAATGACTGATACAGCAGTTCTTGCAGCAATCGTGGTGGCAGCAGCAATCCTTATCGTGCGCACTTACGGTGCGCACGGGAGGGTTCTTCAGCCGGCAGATTAGGCGGAGATAGTAGATCCGATAAGAAACAAGAAGAAGCCTCCCGAGGGGGGCTTCTTCTTGTTTACCCGATACCACAACGAAGGAGGCCCAGGAGAACAGGCAAGAAAGGTCTCGAAACCCGTCCCCGGGCGATATGCAGCGCCGCGGAGCCGGGGATAATCCATAACGAATCACAGGAGGAATACGATTTTGGAACCCTATGCCTTTTTCAAAGGACAGTACATGCCCCTCAAGGATGCCAAGATAGGCATTCTGACCCAGGCGCTGCACTACGGAACCGCGTGCTTCGGCGGAATCCGCGCCAACTGGGACGCGGAAAAGGAACAGTTCTGCCTCTTCCGCTTGAAGGATCACTATCGCCGTCAGCTTGATGCATGCAAGATCCTGAACATCGAACTGCCGTATGACGAGCACGATCTAGCTGACTTCACCGTGGAAACGTTGAAGCGTACCGGGTTCAGGGAGAACCTCTACTGCAGGCCCCTCGCGTACAAGTCTTCCGAGGCTATTGGTGTGAAGCTGCACGACCTCGAGGACGATTTCTTCGTCATCGTGACCCCGCTTCCTCCCTATCTGGGCACCGGCGGAATCAAGTGCTGTACGTCATCCTGGCGTAGAGTTAGCGACAACCAGATATCGCCTCGGGGCAAGATCACCGGAATCTACGTGAACAGTGCGCTCGCGAAGACCGACGCGAACCGAACCGGCTTCGATGAAGCCATCATGCTCAACGAAAAGGGGCATGTATCCGAGGGAACGGGTGAGAACATCTTCGTGGTCATCAAGGGACAGCTCATCACTCCTCCATCCTACGACAGCATCCTGCTGGGAATCACCAGAGATACGGTGATGCAACTCGCGAAGAACGAGTTGGGGCTGCACACAGTGGAACGGAGCATCGACCGAAGTGAACTGTATGTGGCCGATGAAGCTTTCTTCACCGGTACGGCGACCAACGTGGCGCCCATTGTCTCTGTCGACCTGCGTACCATAGGTAACGGAGAAACCGGCCCGATTACGGCCAGGCTGCAGGAGCTGTACTCGGAGGTCTCCCTCGGAAAGAATCCGAAGTATTCCGAGTGGTACACCATCTTCAAGTACGACTAAGGGGTGAGGCCAGAAGCCGACGGATATGAGAGCACCGTGTGCCACGTGGTGGCAGTTGGCACGTTGCCTCCCGTCGGCAGTGTCAGATGAAGAAGGTCGAGCAGCCGACTCCGTCACACGAAGAAAGTGGCCGCGACGCAAGGAGGAAGATCCCTCCTTTCTGGGTACCACTGCACGGGTTCCGGAAACCTAAGCGGACGGGCTTGCACCAAGGGCGTTTGCCCTCTTCATCAGGCGGGACTTGAGCCGCGATACCTTGTTCTTGTGATACAGGTTCTTGACCACGGCACGATCCAGAGTGGACACCGCACGGGTCGTTGCTGCCTGCGCGCTGTCCGTGTCTCCTGTGGCGACAGCCTGTCTCGCCTGCTTCAGAATCGTACGGGTTCTTCCCCTCAGTACACGATTGTGCAGCCGCCTTCTCTCCTGCGCCCTGGCAGCCTTACCTACTGACTTGCTCCCTGACAATTGAATCTCCTTTTCGCACT
>PWUO01000241.1 GCA_003562555.1 Dehalococcoidia bacterium | reverse complement strand
TGGCATCGGCCAGGTTCACGACGGGGCACACGTGATTCGGGATGATCTCGATCTGTTGTCCGATGGTGAATCGCGTTCGGGCTAAGCACATGAGGACAACACCGTGCTCCTCGCTCAAGCGGTCTGCACGTGCGTAGGATACCCTCTCACTATCCCGTCGACAGTGTGGCTGACAGGTCCGGGGAGGGCAGCACTCAACGTCTCGGAGCCGGCGTCAGCAACGGCACGGTCGTCCGCAGGAATGCTTACTACCGTCGTCAGTTCTGTACGTGCGCAGGTCGATTTCTAAGCAACACCTGTGGCGATCTCGTGCGTAGCATTGAATACGTAGGCTTTCGGTCTGACTTTGGTAATCCCAGGTACGAAGGCGATATCCCGCGCAGTGACCGTCGAGCCCACACTAACGTCGTGAATTGGCAGACCTTCTCGGCGCAGGCGGCGTGCGGTGTTGACCATCATTCCGTCTCTGTGGCCCATCGCCTCGCAACCCCGAGAGAGCGCTCGTTGAGCGCGTGTCCTTCGTAGGCAGGTATGCCTACGAGATCGATGCTCCGGAAGGATACGAACGTGCCAGATGAGTAGCGTTGGGTAACGCAGGATGCGCGAACTGTTATCGGCTGCGGCGGGTGTCGGCCAATGGTCGTGTCGGCAGCTTAGTCGAAATCGACCGGATGAACGACCCAGTTGTCGTCGACCCACAGACCAATTACCTGCACACCGTAGCCCCAGTCCTGTACTGTCTGGATGGCTCCAGCGAGCTGGCGCAATTGTTGCGGTTTGTCCACCGGATTTCCTGCGCAGTCGTGGTGAGCCACGAGTGCTACCACCCGAGAGCCGTGCTTATTGACCGATATGTCCACTCGGCGACGAATGGATTCGACCCCGCTGGGGTCGGCGCAGTTCTCCAGCATGCAGATGGGGCCTGGCTCGGTGACGTCATCGACGTAGGCCACTCCATGGTGCTGCTTCATCCATGCGATGACCGGCTCTTGGATTCGCCCGTCCATGCAGTTAATGACTGTTGCGAAAGTTCCGCCGTGATCCACGATCGTACCTCCGGTTGATGATCGGTGAGGCTGAGCCGGCAGCCGCCCGTACGAGCGGCTGCCGGCCTTAAGTTAGCTACACATTCTTTGGTGGCTTCATGAACACGATGGCCAGTACTGCGCCGAGTGCTGCCAGTCCGGCGGTGATCATGAACGCGGTGTCGTAGTTTCCAAACAGGTCGAGGGAGCTTCCGGCGATGAAGTTCCCGAGTATTGCGGCGAGACCGTAGCCGAAGAACACGAAGCTGTAGTTTCTTGCTGCGTTTCTCGCTCCGAAGAACGTCGTGGTGGCGGTGGGGCCGATGGCCAGCCATCCGCCAAGGCACAGCCACAGAGCCGCGAAGGCGACCGAGTAAAGTACCAGGGTTCCTTCGGTAGCCCTCAGCATCAGCAAAGAGGCACCCAGGATGATCAGCATAGACAGCATTGCCGTCCATCGTGGCGTAATCCGGTCGGTCAGCCACCCGAACAGCGGTCTGCCGGCGCCGTTGAACAGCGCGAACACACCCACCATGGCGGCGGCGGTTGCCGTGTCCATCCGGATCACGTGCGTGCCCACGGGGCTTGAAATGCCGATGGCCATAAGGCCGGCAAGACAGCCGATCGTGTAAACGAGGAACAATCCCCAGAACGTAGACGTCTTAACCATACGGTTCGGTTCAATATCGGCGCGCGCGACTGCCTTGGCAGTGGCACCTTGCATGCTGGCGGGCTTCCACTCGACCAGAGGGAACCTCAGCATGAACGCCAGTGCAATTACTATCACGATGAAGGCGAAACCCATCACCATGAATGTGTAAAGTGGGCCATTAGACTCGATCAGGGGTCGCGCCAGGTTCGCGGTGACAAACGGAGAACCGCCGAATCCCGCGAGGGTAAGTCCAACTGCCAGGCCTTTCTTGTCGGGGAACCAGCGAGTGGCGACTGCAAGTGGCGCGCCGTATACGAGGCCCACGCCCGAGCCTCCGATGATGCCGTACGTGAATACCAGCGTCCAGATGCTCGGAATCGCCTGGGGCAGGATACCGGACAAAATCCAGCCTGCTCCCACCAGTACGCCGCCGATGATACCGACTTTCTTCGGACCGAGAGTGCCCATCAGCTTGCTTCCGAAGAACATCAGAATGGCGAAGAATGCGATGAACACCGTAAACGGCAGGCCGCTCTCAGTGGAAGTGGACTGAAAGAGCGTTTGAACGGAGTCGCGGAACACGCTATACGCGTAGACGCTACCGAGGCAGATGTTGATGAGGAACCCCGCGATAACGAGTATCCAGCGCCCCTTCTCGGCTTCCATGCCGAAGAGGCGCTCCGTCTGAAGTGCAGTCATAAGCTCATACTCCTTACGCCGTAGACAAGACTGGCCACTGGCGGGCTATTGTATCTGAGTGAAGTCGGTTCTGTCTTGTGTTGCTCTGGAATACTACGTACGATTGGCGGAGGCGTGCTGCCCAGCTCACGCTTCGAATCGGCATGCCTAGAATATCGGCCATCTACTGACGGTCTTGTAGCGAACCGGCTCACTATTCCGGCATGATGAGTGTGCCCGTTGCACCTTGTATACCGGCTGGGTTATGCTGCGCGTCAGTCATGGTGTTGTGGCTGAGGAATGTGGTCGACACTCGTGTGGAGGAGGACTGGTTCGTGAACTTCGGGAGGGTTTCGTGACTCAGAAGAAGAACGTGACCTGGTTCGTGGTAATCACCGTTCTCATCTCCTGGCCTCTGATGCTTCTACCTCTGGCATTCCCCGGTGTTCCGGCAGTCGCGCTAGTCGCCTGGATGCTGGCCATGTTCGGCCCGGGACTGGCGGCTATTATCGTCACGCGGTTCGTCGCCAGGGAGAGCCTGAGCACGCTGAACCTGAGGCGGCTGGGCCCGAAGCGCTTCTACGCATGGGCGTGGGTATTGCCACCAGTCTTGGCTGTCGTGGCCCTCGGCTTCACGCTGCTCTTCGGAGTTGGCACGTTCGATGCTTCGTTTGCGATGATCAGGGAAGCCCTGCCACAGGAACCCTTGCCGGTTCCCGTTGAGCTGATCCTTCTTGGTCAGATTGTATCAGCCATTGCGTTTGCGCCGTTGATAAACGTGGTTCTGGGCGCGATGGGCGAAGAGCTTGGCTGGCGAGGGTTCCTGCTCCCGAGACTGATGGGCCTTGGGAAGTGGCGCGCCATCCTCTTTAGCAGTGTCATCTGGGGGTTGTGGCATGCGCCAGTGATACTGCAGGGGCATAACTACCCCGAGACGCCAATGCTGGGCGTGGTCCTGATGGTAGGATGGTGCGTGCTTCTTGGCATATTCCTGAGCTGGCTCTATCTCGAGACGCGCAGCCCGTGGGCGCCCGCCCTCGCACACGGATCGATCAACGCAACCGCTGCACTGCCGATTCTATTTCTGGAGCCCGGTGTCAATCTCACATGGGGAGGCACGCTGGCCAGTGTGAGCGGCTGGGTTGGCATTGCTCTGTTCGTGGCGTGGCTTGTCGGCACCGGTCGACTTTCGATACGCGGCAATGACTCGGATTCCGGGTCGAGTCGCGTGTAGTACGGCTGACCTACCTTGAGTGATTGCCTGCATATAGCCGACCAGTCAGAATGCTAGAATCGTGCCGTGCAGCACTTGTACTGCCGAGGAGGTTGCATCATGGGTGGGACGCACTACACTATCACACCGCTGAGCGTCGGCACATTGACCATCGAACGGCCGCAGTTCGTCTGGGGCCAGGGTTGGGGTACCGAAGTCTTGTGCCCGGTGTTGATGTTCTACGTAGAGGGTGGCGGCTTGCGTGTGATGGTGGACACCGGATGCTCCGACCCGGACTGGGCCACGAAATACCATAAGCCGTTCGTGCGCAGGCCGGATGAAGAGCCCGCCCGGGCGCTGGCGGCCGTAGGAGTCGATCCTGCTGAGATTGACGTAGTGGTCGCTACGCATCTTCACTGGGATCACTGCTACAACCAGGAGCTGTTTGCCAATGCTCGCTTCCTTGTCCAGCGGCGTGAGCTGCAGTACGCAGCGGCGCCCCATCCCATCTTCGCCAATGTGTACGAAGCGCCCGTCACCGGCATGACGCCTCCCTACAGCCGGACGAAGTTCGACGTTCTGGATGGAGACTACGATCTCGCTGACGGGTTCAAGCTTGTATTCGCTCCTGGTCACGCACCGGGGATGCAGTGCCCATTAGTGAGTACGGCAAGGGGCACGTATTACATCGCGGGTGACAACGCTCCTCTCTATGAGAACCTTGAGGGCAACCGCTTCGGCAGGCCAATACCCGGAATGATCTACGCCGATCTCGAAGCGTACTATGAGTCCTTCAGGCGCATGGACCGCCTTGCGGATCATGTACTGCCGGGTCATGATATGAAGGTGCTGGACCAGGCACGGTACGGATAGGCCTTGATTCTAGCATTGTTGGACTGTCGTCGGTCCTCGTGTCGCAGCCATATCTGAAGGAGGTGGCGAGTATGGCACCAGCCGATAGCGTTCCTGAGAGGACGAAGGTGAATCCTGCCGATCTCAGGGCGAAGAAGCAGCGGGGTGAAAAGATTGTGCGGGTCACCTGTTATGACTACCCCATGGCACTGCTGGCGGACCGCGCGGGTGTCGACGCCATCCTCGTGGGAGACTCCTGCGGGATGGTGGTGGCGGGCCTCCCGAGCACCGTTCCCGTCACCATGGACGAAATGATCTATCACTGCAAAGCGGTGTCACGGGCTGTGCGCTACGCCATGGTGATCGGAGATCTTCCGTTCCTCTCCTATCAAACAGACGCAAGAGACGCGATATACAATGCGGGCCGCCTGATCAAAGAAGGCGGCGCTGATGTGGTCAAGCTTGAGGGCGGGCAGGAGTTCGCTCCGACGGTGAGGGCCATCGTCAGGGCCGGCATTCCTGTGGTGGGACATATCGGAATCACGCCGCAGAGCGCGTCCATGTCGGGCGGCTTCAAGGTGCAGGGCACGGACGTGGACACCGCCCGTAGGTTAATTCAGGACGCTCGGGAACTGGAGACAGCCGGCGCGTTCATGCTGACGCTGGAGGGTGCGCCCGACCGGCTGGCGGAGGTCATCTGTCGCGAGCTGTCCATCCCGGTCACCACAATGGGGGCCGGTCCGAACACGGACGGGCAGACCATCAATATGTACGACATACTTGGATTGTTCGACCGGTTCACGCCGAAGTTCGTGAAGAAGTACGCGAACCTCGCTGAGGTGATCGTGGAGGCCCTGGCCCAGTACAAACACGAAGTGGAACAGGGCGTCTATCCAGGCCCAGAGCATACCTACCACATGAAGGATGAGGTGCTGAACGAGATACTCGCGCAGTAGATGCGTGCGTGCCGGTGACGCACCCTGTGTGCGAGACGGAGAGTTGGTGATGCATGAAGGAACGATAACGCGTCTGCCCCGTGAGATACTGGACGGATTCAGGTCTATTCCCAAGGCGACGATAAGTGACGTGCTCGACGGCATGAAGATAAGCGGAATCATCAACGGGTTGCGCTGTCTGATTCCCGACATCCGCATTGCCGGTTGCGCCTTTACCGTGAAGTCGACTGCTGGGGAGAGGGACACCTACACGGCGGCCGATTTCCCGATTGGCCGGGTGATTGAGCAAATGGAGGAGGGAGACGTCTTCACCTGCGATCTTGGAGGTCGTGAGGTATCCCACGCGGGCGGACTGGCGTGTACCGCGATGAAGGCGAGGGGCGTGTCCGGGATGGTGATCGACGGTGGGTGCAGGGATGTAGACCATATTCTCAGCATAGGCTTTCCTTCGTACGCGCGCCACGTGTGTGCAACTGGTGCGAGGACGCGAGTCAGGATACTCGCCATCAACGTGCCCGTGGAACTGAAAGGGATACGGGTGAGTCCTGGCGATGTGATTGTGGCTGACATAACAAGTGTTGCGGTTGTCCCTTCGTCGGTAGCGCATCAGGTGCTGGAGGAATGCCGGCGTCGCGAAGAACTGGAAGCGCAGTTCGTGGGTAACCTGCAGCATGGCGGGAGCTTTGAAGAGTCACACAGACAGCTCGGCATACTGTAGATCATGTCTCAGGGATCCGGCTGTCTCACTCTCCACTCTCTTGCTGCTAGATTCCCGTTTGTCACCTTGAACAAGCCAGTGAGGGGTGACACAATGCCGGGAAGCTGTCTTGAAGTCGTTCCTTTCTCGCGATTTGATATCGCGTGTAGCTACCATGCAAAGGGGGTCTTGTGAACCTTGCAGATGATCTGAGGGCGATCGTTGGTACTGACTTCGTGGTTACGAGTCG
>PWUO01000268.1 GCA_003562555.1 Dehalococcoidia bacterium | reverse complement strand
CTCAAAGCGGAGCATGTGCGGACTTATTATCGGCAACGGGGGCAGTCGCTGTTGAGCTTGTTCGGGCTAGGGGAGAAGCGATATGTCAAGGCGGTCGACGACGTGAGCTTCGGCGTTGCGCCCGGAACCTCGTTGGGGATTGTCGGGGAGTCTGGTTGCGGCAAGACGACTCTTGGTCGGTGTGTCGTACGGATACTGGACCCTACTGACGGAGAGATCTGGTTGAGCGATGAGAACGGGGAGTCCACGAACATCGCAAGCCTTGAGCAACGTCAACTGAGGGTGAAAAGGAGGGGCTTCCAGATCATCTTCCAGGATCCCTACGCTTCTCTGGACCCGCGCATGACCATTCTGAACATCGTGGGTGAGCCCTTATACGCTATGCGGATATCAAGTCCGGCGGAGCGCACAGAACGCGTGAGGCACCTCCTGGAGGTTGTTGGACTGAAGGGAGACTATCTGAATCGGTACCCTCAAGCCTTCAGCGGTGGACAGCGTCAGAGAATAGGCATTGCCAGAGCACTCGCGACAAACCCGCGGTTGGTTGTCGCTGATGAGCCGGTATCTGCGCTTGACGTTTCAGTACAGGCACAGATTCTGAATCTGCTAAGTGATCTCCAAGCAGAGTTCGCCCTCACGTATCTGTTCATCTCTCACGATCTGAGCGTGGTGCGCCATGTTTCCAATCGGGTGGCCGTGATGTACGTGGGACGACTGGTTGAGTCAGCCGAGACAAGAGAACTGTACGCGCGGCCGGCCCACCCCTATACGATTGCGCTGCTTTCGGCAGTCCCAACGACCGACCGCGAATCCAGGAAACAACGCATCATCCTGCCCGGAGAACCGGCAAATCCCGCCCAGACTCCCCCCGGCTGCCCGTTTCACCCTCGATGCAGTCATGCCACCGAGTTGTGCCGGGAGGTGTTTCCGGAATGGAGAGAGGTCTCTCCGGAGCACTCGGTGGCGTGCCACCACCCGCTGTGAACCCAGGAGGATCGATGGATACCGCATCCAGTATCGCAGAGAGAGTCCGGAGGCATCGTGCATTCCTCTCCCGCGCAGTCGCCGGTGACACGCTCTTCATGCAGTCCGGCATCCTGCCAGGTTTCGAGGGCCATTGGATCAAAGCGCTGATGAGTGAGGGCTTGTCGGATCTGCTCAAGCCGGACAGAATCGACAAGATCAACACACAGTACGTACGCGAGCTCCGCGGTAAGCTGAACCATGCGTTGCGCATCGATGACGATTCAGTCCCGACCGCCGAGGTCTACTTCTCTATAGGCTCAGTAACCGCAGCGATGACCGGACGGCCTGCCAGTTTCTCCGGGGACACGGGCTGGTGTGAGCCTGAGCTCCATGACTGGGACGATCTGCCTAAACTGGTCTTCAATCCGGACAACCCCTGGCTACGCTTTCACGTTCTCGTCTACCGTGACCTTGCCGCGAAGTGTGAAGGCGATTATCTGATGCTTCCGTTCATACACCGATCTCCTCTGGATGCCGCAAACGGAATAAGAGGGAATGCGCTATTCACCGATTTCTATGATTCGCCGGACATGGCAAAATCCTTGATCAACTGGTGTGCGGAATGGAGTATCCGGGTTGAGGACATGCTGAGGAGTGAGCTCTCGTTACCGGCAGGCATCGCCAGGGGAGTCTGGTCAGTGGCAGTACCTGACAACGCCGTCTTCGTGAACGGTGACCCTGTCGATCTCATCAGCGACGAACAACACGCCGAGTTCGAACGCCCATTCACTGAGAAGTTGTTCACCGCGACGGGCGGCGGCTTCTTTCATCACCATGCGCTCGGGATGAGGCAGGTTTCCAACGTCTCGCGCACCAGAGGACTACTCGTCCAGAACATACTCACTGACCCCAATGTTCCTGTACCCGTTCACCTGATGCTCCGCGACGAGGGATTCCGCGGCCAGGTGGTGGAAGCCTCAATGAAAGCCCCCATCCATCTGACCGGCGATTTCTCCGCGGTGCTAGAAGAACTGCTTCCCGTACTGCGACAGGGGCGCTTCATCCTGCGACACGATGGGCCACCCGAAAACACCAATGAGCTCGTGGAAAAGCTCAGCAGGAACAGGAATCCTCTGTGAGGCACTTCAGGACGGTTCACCCGGCACGGCGGTGGATACTGACTATCCGACCGGACCGCCGCGCATCTTGCGCCTCATGCACGACAGCGAGCGTCGGATCAGACGGGATCAACAGAGAGGAGAGACAGAATGGACGCGACCTATAAGGGAAGGTACACACGTGAGATCTCGTTTCCCGTGGGGGGCATCGGTACCGGATGCATAGGTCTTGCCGGAGATGGCCGCCTGATAGACTGGGAGATCTTCAACAGACCGAGCAAGGGCTCGCGAAACGGGTTCTCCCATTTTGCGATCAAGGCCGAGGATGGCGACACCGTGCTGGACGCCAGGGTCCTGCACGGTGACTTCAGCCCTCCGTACACCGGAGAGCTGACCGTTCAGCAGTTCGGCGGCTTTGGCTTTGGACCACGGCGCGAGAACCTTGCCGGCATGCCGCACTTCCAGGGCACCGAGTTCGTTGGTGAGTTCCCTGTTGGCACGGTGCGGTTTCTGGACGACTCCTTCCCCGCCGCAGTCACCTTGAGCGCCTTCAATCCGTTCATCCCGCTGGCAGAGGACGAGTCGTCTCTTCCGGCTGCGTTCTTCGAGATAACCGTTCGCAATACGACACGGACCACGCTACGCTACACCGTCGCCGGATCACTGAGCAATCCCGCCCCACCGGGCAACAGCAACCATGCCGCTCACGAGGTCGCAGACGGCACGATTCTCACTCTGGATGCCCCTGCAACAGCTGTTGACTCGCCGGACTATGGGGGACTGGCGCTCGCGCTCGCCCACCAGGCAACGCAGAGCGTGAGCTATCAGCAGTACTGGTATCGCGGGAACTGGTTTGACGGACTAGGGGTATATTGGCGCGACTTCGCGAGTTGTGGACCGTTCAAAAACAGAACCTACGAGGAGGCGAACGCCGCACGTGTCACGGATACCGCAACACTTGCCGCACATGTGACGCTCAGCCCCGGCGAATCGGCGTCGGTTCGGTTCCTTCTATCCTGGCACTACCCCAACTGCTGCAACTACTGGTCTCAGCCCCAGTGCTGCGACGGCTCATCGCCCTGCGAGCCGCCCGCCACGTGGCGGAACTACTACGCCACGCTCTACGGCGACGCCAGAGACGTCGCGATGCACGGGCTGAAGCACTGGGACTGCCTGGAAGCCCGAACTCGGGCCTTCAAGGAAGCGTTGTTCGGGTCGACTCTGCCGGCCGAAGTGCTTGACGCCGTCTCGGCGAACATCTCGATTCTCAAATCACCTACCTGTCTCAGGCTCACCGACGGCTCGTTCTACGGGTTTGAAGGATGCCACAGCAACGCCGGTTGTTGTGAGGGATCGTGTACCCATGTCTGGAACTACGCCTATGCGCTCCCGTTCCTCTTCCCGCGGCTCGAGCGTTCAATGCGCGAGCTCGACTACACCCACAATCAGCGGGAAGACGGAGAGATGAGCTTCAGGCTGCAACTTCCGATCGGGTCGCACCGCCTTCAGTTTCGCGCGTGCGTGGACGGACAGATGGGCGGCGTCATCAAGACCTATCGCGAGTGGAAGCTCTGCGGTGACGACGAATGGCTCCGCGGCCTCTGGCCGGCGGTGAAGCGCTCCGTGGAATTCGCGTGGGCGCGAACCAATGAGGACCGTTGGGATCCCGACAAAGCGGGCGTGGTAACGGGCCGGCAGCACCATACGCTCGACATGGAGCTGTTCGGGCCGAACTCCTGGCTGACCGGCTTCTACCTCGCGGCGTTGAAGGCCGCCGCAGAGATGGCAGAGCACCTTGGCGAAGAGCAGACGAGCGCGGAGTACCGTCGGATCTTCGAACGAGGGAAGGCTTGGGTCAATCGCGAACTCTACAACGGTGAGTACTATCAACAGGTCATCGATCTGAACGACAAAACGATTCTCGAGTCGTTCTCTCGAGAGGGCGACCAGGTACTGAAGGGAGGAAACGTGCTGGACGCCTACTGGGACTCCGAACACGGTGAGATCAAGTACCAGATCGGCGACGGATCGGTCATCGACCAGGTGATTGCCCAGTGGCACGCCAATCTGAACGGACTGGGCGAGATCTTCGATCCGGAGCAGACCACGAGCGCGTTGCGCGCAATATACCAGCATAACTACAAACAGTCTGTGCGGTCTATTGCCAACCCGTGCCGCACATACTGTCTGAACGACGAAGCAGGAGCGATCATCTGCGAATGGCCGAAGGAGAAGTACAAGCCGTTCGTGCCACTCACGTATTCCGAAGAGACAATGCACGGGTACGAGTATCAGGTGGCGTGCCACATGATCCAGGATGGCCTTGTGGACGAAGGTCTCCAACTGGTTCGGGCAGTACGTGATCGCTACGACGGCGAACGGCGCAACCCATGGAACGAAATAGAGTGTGGCAGCAACTACGCGCGATCAATGGCGAGCTACGCTCTTCTGCTGGCGTACTCCGGATTCTCGTTCGATCTTCCGAACGGGATGATCGGCTTCGACCCTATTGTCACCGACAACGGACTCTTCCGCTGCTTCTGGTCCGTGGATGGCGCTTGGGGCACCTTCGCCATCGAGCACGATGCGGTGAGACTCGAGGTCGCGGAGGGAGACCTGACGCTGCAGTCGCTGGGCCTGTTCTTCCTTCAGGGCATCCCGGCTACAGTGTCCCGGTGCAGGAACGAACGTACCTGCGACGTCCCGCACGTGTGGGACTGCGGCCTGCTGGGCTTTGACGCTCCGCTCGATCTGGTGGCCGGTGATGCGCTCGAGGTGCGGCCGTAAGTAAACGTCTTTGGACCGCATCTACGACCATAGAGTCCGGTGTCTGAGAGCAGACCGACCGCATAACTGCTGCGACCTTCCGGTCTCGTGCATCAGCGGAGGTTGGGCGGGACCAGGTCCTCCAATCGTGCCGAGCTCCACCGCCGGTGGACGCCCTCGAGCTGCGATACGAGCGCTGCTCTGGTCTCCTCGTCTTCCACCATGGGCGTACGGCCGAAGTAGCGGATGATCTTGCGCAGCCTGCGCAGCGACTGCTCCTTCGTCGGTCGTCGCCTGAGTCGCGGCGTGCCACGCTGAGTCTTCACAAGCCAGCTGGACGGCAAGCACCCCGTGCTGAGTATCTCGTCCGCGTCGCGGTGATGGTTGCCAACCCACACGGTCGTCAGCCTGGTGGCATAGGCGATCATGAGTTTCGCGAACAGGAAGATCAGAACGGCGTATGCGACGATGAGCAGCACTATGTACATGACCACACCTCAGCTTTGGACCCTGATGCTCCCTCGAGTATATCTCACATCGGCGCGCACCGCCGAGTGACCCTCACTTCACGCAGTCGACGACCTCTCCCCCGGTGATCGTCGCGAGCTGGTGGAAGGTGAGCGCGAAGTTGTCGTGGGGCGTGCCGGCGGCGGCGTAGATCCGGTCCCAGCGGCCGAGCGTCTCGTCGATGAGGATCGTGAAGCCCGCGGTCCGGTGCGCAACCGGCGCGACCCCGCCCGGCGGGTAGCCGAACACCGCGACGCAGGTCTCCGCGTTCGCGAGTTTGATCTTCTTCCGCCCGACTCCAAAGCGCGCGGCGAGCTTGGCCTCGGAGAGGAGCTTGTCCCCGGAGGCGACGACCAGAACCGGCTCACCGCCAACGAGCACACACATGCTCTTCGCGATCTGGCCGAGCTCGCAGCCGATCGCGCGCGCCGCATCGTCGCTCGTGAAGGTCGTGTCGTTGAAGTGCTCGACCGCGAGGCCAAGGCCGTACCCGTCGAGCGCCTCCTGCACGTGATCGGGAGTCAGAGGTGACATGCACCGATCATAGCGTGGCATCACCTGGTGCCTCAACGCTACCGGGCAGGGTGCCTGCAAGGTGAGCTGGTCGCCGAACGTGGAATGGGGCACCGAAGGAACGGATAGTGTCACGAACCCTGATGCTCCTTCTCACGCAAGTGCATACTTGGGAAGGTATTGCCGACGGTTGACCGTCAGGCTCTCGATTCCCAGGCTTTTCTTCACCTGATCGAGGTCGACCTCACCGCGGCGTGCGGCTTTCGAGATCTCGTGCAGCACTCCTTTGGCCGCATCCCGGAGCGGCGTAGGATGCGCCCGGCACCAGACCCGCCGCTGCGCCGCCTCCAGGCGCTCGAAGGACAGAAAGCGCCGTCGCCTCTCCAGCCCCCTGACCGCGCCCTGGATACGCGCCTCGGTGATCCCGGCCTGCTCAGCATGGGTGCGCTCCACGGCGACCGGGTCATTGATGCG
>PWUO01000257.1 GCA_003562555.1 Dehalococcoidia bacterium | reverse complement strand
TGGACTCAGAAACGTGGAGGTGTACCGAAGAAAGATGCTCCTGGCCTTTACCCCGCCTCCTGAGGCTTTCCACACACTTTGACAAAGAGCCAGCTACAACTTGACCCGGGTGGCTCCGATGGTTATTCTTACTAGAGCAACGCGCGTGGCGTTCCTGTTGTTGTTGGAGCGCTCAGGCAGTTGCCAGAACCCGCCAGTCCCTCAATCCGGCCGTTCCGGTACCGCCCGGACATCGGTCACGAGAGCGGCACACCGTATGAGTCAGTGTGGACGTGGAGCAGTGGGTGGTGACTGCTGCGTGAAGCCCCGGACTGGCATCCATCAGACATATGAATTGGCACGAAGTATGCGCGGCGTGTGAGTCAGAGTAAGGTGCGGACCTCAGGTCCGTGAGACATGCGCCGCGAGGGAGGAAGATTGTGTATCGGATAGTAGTACCGGTCAAGCAGGTACCCGACATGGAGCGTGTCAGGTTCGACACCGAGGCGGGACGAGTCGACCGAAGCTCCGCGCCCGGCGTCGTCAACCCGGTTGACCTTCACGCGCTGGAGACCGCGTTGCGCATCAGGGACGCGCACGGCGGCACTGTGACGGCCATATCGATGGGACCTCAGCAAGCCGAATCGGCGCTGAAGGAGTGTCTCGCACGAGGCGCAGACAGAGTCGTGCTGCTGGCTGACAAGGCGTTTGCAGGCGCTGATACGTGGGCCACATCATGCACACTTGCCGCGGCTATCAGGAAGCTCGGTGGCTGCGAACTCGTAGTATGTGGGGAGAAGACGGTCGACGGCGACACCGGACAGGTCGGCCCCGAACTCGCCGAATGGCTGGGCATTCCTCACGTGAACTACATCCGGGACGTGCTTTCGGTGGACGGCAGGCTGAAGGCGCTGTGCGACATGAGTGACGGATTGCACGTGGCCGAGGTGACGCTACCCGCCCTTATCACGGTGACCAGGCGCGCGGGCAAACCCCGCTACTCGACGCCGCAGCGAATCTTCAAGGCGGTGGAGGCGAGGGTGGAGCGCTGGGGCGCCGACGAGCTCAAGGAATTCACTTCGCCGGATAACTTCGGATTGCGCGGATCACCGACCAGGCTCACCAGGGTCGTAGTACCGCCACTGGAGGGTCGGAAGGGTGTGAAACTCGACGGCTCGCCGGATGAGAGCATCGAAACACTTGTCCAGAAACTCGAGACGGGAGGGATTCTGTAAGCCATGGAAGCCACACGTGGAGTAATGATTTACGCCGAACAGAACGGCGGCAAGGTGCACCCGGTCAGCTACGAGTTGCTGGGCAAAGGAAGAGAGATTGCGGACAGGCTCGGCGTGGAGTTGTCGGCGGTGCTCGTCGGCCACAACCTTGACGCCGAGGCGCAGGAGCTGATCTTCCATGGGGCGGACACGGTCTACCTGTTCGATCATGAGGCCCTGGCCACGTTCGACATCATGAACTACCGCCGCAACATCGTCGACCTTGCCTGCGAGACCATGCCGGACATCATACTTCTGGGTGCGACACCTATCGGAAGGTCTCTTGGACCCCGGCTCGCTGCGGCACTCAACACCGGATTGACCGCGGACTGTACCAGCCTGGAGGTGGACGACGAGGGGGAACTGGTGCAGATACGACCCGCGTTCAGCGGCAACATCCTGGCGCACATCAAGACCAACACACGGCCGCAGATGGCTACGGTCCGCTATAAGATCATGCAGGCTTTGCCGCGTGACTGCGACCACCAAGGGAAGGTGGTCCACCGTGAGCCGGTCCTGGAGGATCCACTGGCAGTGCTCTCGCGTGTCCCCTGCAACAGGCAGGACATCAGGGGCGTGTCTGAGGCCGAAATCGTCGTCTGCGGCGGACGCGGACTGAAGAAGCCCGAGGACCTCAAGCTGCTGCAGGACCTAGCTGACGAGCTTGGTGGCGTCGTAGGGTGCAGTAAGCCACTGGTCGACGAGGGATGGATGGACAAGGACCACCTCGTGGGATTCAGCGGCAGCACCGTGCGACCCCGCGTGTATTTCGCGGTAGGTGTGTCCGGCAGCTCGCAGCATCTTATCGGAATGCGCAACGCCGGCACGATCGTCGCCATCAACCGCGACCCGGAGGCGATGATATTCGAGGTGGCGGATTACGCCATTGTGGGCGACCTGTACGACCTGGTGCCCCGACTGACATCCGTACTTCGCAAACAGCGGACGAGGGACCAGATGGAAGGGTCCGTCTGCACATAACAGTGCGACAAGGTCAGGCAACGAACCATACGGCAACCGATGGGGGGAGCAGGATGCTCTCCCCATTTTTCGCGTGAAGCGGCACGTGACGTAATCTATTGCAAAGGATTCTCGAAATCGCTACTATACCGCACAGTAGATGACCACTGCGTGCGCTTGATTCCGCATGACGGTCATTTGGAAGCAGACAGTTGCACAATCCTGTGGCAGCACGCGAGTTCCATGTAATCCGCACCATGCACGCCATTCCCCGGCGTAATGGAGACGTCTTTCTTCACTTATAGCAAGGAGGTACCAGCATGATAAACGTTGATGCCCTTAAGCGTATAGTTGGCGACGACTACGTCGTCACGAAACGCGACCAGATTCAAGGCTACCTTGCGGACGAGACCTACCTCGGAGTGCTCCCGAAGCCCGCGGAGAACGTGGTAGTGGTCAAGCCCGCTAACCCTGAGGAGATCTCCGCGGTACTCAAGCTCGCCAATGAGGAGAAGACTCCGGTCTACCCCAGGGGCGGCGGCACCGGTCTCGTAGGCGCGGCGGTACCAACCAGGGACGGCATCGTCCTGTCGCTCGAGCGCCTGGACAAGGTCATCGAGGTAGACAAGGACAACATGATGGTCGTTGCGGAAGGTGGCGTGACCCTCGAACAGTTGCTTCACGAGGTCGAGGCGAACGACCTTCTCTTCCCACCACATCCCGGCGACGAGGGTGCGCAGGTGGGCGGCATGATCGCGTGCAATGCGGGCGGCACCCGTGCGGTGAAGTACGGTGTGGTGCGAAATTACGTCAAGGGTCTCGAGGTGGTTCTGCCCACGGGAGAGATAGTCCAGATGGGCGGCAAGCTCCTCAAGAACAACACCGGACTCGACCTGATGCACCTCATCATCGACTGCGAGGGCATCCTCGGCATTATCACCAAGGCCACCATGCGGCTCTACCCCAAGTCCGGCGCGACCGCGACGCTCGTCATCTCGTTCGATGACCGGCGCGCAGCCATCGCAACAGTGCCGAAGATCCTCCAGGCCGGCATCATCCCGCTGGCGATCGAGTACACCGAGAAGTCCCTCATGGAGGATACCGCGGCTCACGTGAACATGACGTGGCCTGCGAAGCAGGGTTCAGCCCAGCTCATCGTCATCATGGCCGAGGCGAATGAGGACCAGCTCTACGGCATGTGCGAACAGCTGTCCGAGATCGCTGAGAAGAACGGCGCGGTCGACGTGCTTATGGCCGAGACCACCGCAGAGCAGGGAGAAATCCTCAAGATCCGCAGCGAGGTCGGCAACGCCGTCAAGCCCAAGGTCTGTGACGCGCTCGACGTGACCGTACCGCCCGCAGCCATTTCCGACATGCTCGACGCCATCGACAAGGTGGCGGAGAAATACGGCATCTTCATCCCGGTTGTGGGCCATGCAGGCGACGGCAACCTACATCCGAACATGTTCTGGGAGTACCAGGAGAAGGGTCTGCTGAAGGACGCGAAGAAGGAGATCTACGAGGCGGCGATCAGGCTGGGCGGCGTCATAAGCGGCGAGCACGGCGTGGGCAAGACGAGACTTGAGCAGATGGAGATGAGTTTCGACCCGAAGTCGCGCGAACTGATGTGCGGCATCAAGAAGCTGTTCGACCCCAACGGCATCCTCAGTCCGGACAACGCGATCTGTTAGTGCGTTTCACGTAGCGGACAGAAGACCGAACACAGAGGGGGGAGGCTGCAGCAGCCTCCCCCCTATTCCTTGCCGACGACGTCCTACCAGGATATCTTCTCAAGACCGGCGATCTCGCGCAGTGTGTCGATGAAGTACTGGTACATCCTCAGCGGCACATCAGGTGGGACGAGGTGGTCCAGAGACGGGAAGTACCCACCCGACTCCAGCAGGAACGGCACCTTCGCCATTATCTCATCGCGCAATACGTCCTCGGTCTTCAGGAAGGCCCGCTTATCGATGTTGCCTGCAAGGATTATGTCTTTCCCGTAACGCTTGCGCAGCGCTACGGCATCGTTGCCGGCCGCGCACTCCAGAGGCCAGAAGCCGTTGATGCCCGACTCGAGCCACAGCGGAATGAGCTGGTCCAGGTTGCCGTCGCTGTCCACGAATATGGACGTCACACCGGCAGATCGCAGCATCTCGGTCACCCGTTGATACCGCGGCACCATGAAACGCCTGACCATCTTCGGTGAGATGAGCGGCCCCGTCTTGAAGCACATGTCTTCCCAGAACATGGCGCAGTCGATCTTCACATCCGCCAGGACGCGCTTGATCACCTCGAGCTGGAGACAGGTCATGTGCTCCATCATGTCCTCGGTCAGGACGGGATCGTCGTACACCAGGTAGAGCACCCGCTCCACGCCCATCCACTCGCGTATGTAGCCGAAAAGCCCTCCCACATTGAGCATCACGGGCTCGTCCTTCGAGTTGATCCGCTGGACGAAGGCATCCCAATCGTCCGGCCATCGTTCCGGCGTGGTCGGATCGAGGCGCTTCTTATACTCGTCCCACGTCGCCCGGTCCTTCACGGGGAAATCGAGGTACATGGGCATCTTCTCAGGGTGTTTCTTCGACGCGCGCAGCTTCTGTCCGCCGGCGTTCATGATGACGACATGCTCGTCGTCCTCCTCGAGCACCGCTGCGTCGTATTCCGGGACGACCGGCGGAATGCCATACACGTACGGGGCGCCATGAACATCGATGACCTTGTCCATGAACAGGCCCAGCTTGATCTCCCGCAACATGCGCAGGTGGTCCAGGTGGAAGTACTCGCCGCGGAAGCGCGCCCGGCGTATCTCCGGCGGCGCTCCCTGTGAGACCCATTCATCAAGTGTCTCGGTCCAGAAGTCATGGAAGTACGGGGTCACCAGCATCAGTTCGCCAAATCGCTCGAACTCGCAGATGCCCCGAAAACGTTCTCTCCCACCCACTGCCATAGGTTCTACTCCTCTGTGTGAGCGCTCGTTGCCATTATAGACAACTGGCATAACTGATGAAACAGCAGCCTTAGCACTGTGCAGATCGCAGAAGAAATGAACTGCTCGTGTTTCCTTCGTGAAGAGGATGGCCGGCGTTTGACCCACCCCCCCGCGCGTCTGCTAAGGTACGGCCTTTGGCCGGGAGGAACCGCGGGCCCGAACAGGTGTTCGTGGTTGCGCGTCCGGTGGCCAGGGATTCTGAACGGGAAGGGGAGGAGACCCGACCCACCAGTGTTTCGTGTCATTGAGAGGCGCCTCAGCCACGCGGAGACTCCACACAACAAATCGGGCCGAACGCCCGAAGAAGGAGGCGACCAGAATGGTGGAAGTTACTGAGCGCGCACGGGAAGAACTGAAGAAGGCCCTTGATGCACAGGTACAGGCAGACCAGCCCTCGACCGGACTTCGACTCGCCCTCGTTGGCCCTGACGAGTTCGGCCTTGGAGTGGATCAGGAGCAGGAAGGCGATCAGGTCGTGGAGCACGAAGGAGCCAAGGTACTGATCGTGGAGACGGCCCTCGCCGAGAAGCTGGATGGCATCACCATCGATGTCCACGAGTCCGAGGCCGGCCCCAAACTGGTCATGTCAAAGACTGCATAGCCCAAGATCATTCCTGGAGGGGGCACTGCAGTGCCCCCTCCGCTCTTCTCGGCCCAATCCCCGCAACTATCGCTACGGCAAGGTTCTACCGCCCTCCCTGTACGGTATCCCCGTGGCTGCATGGGCGGAGAAGAAAATCGTATGCGATTATGCAATATCGTAGCTGAGCAGCCCTTGACACGCCCTTATCCCGTGGGCTAACCTGACTATGCCCCAGGTCACCGAGCGGCTATAAAGGGCCAGCGATCCCGAGGGATGAGCGTCATTCGAGTCCTGAGACCTCCACGTTGAGGGACAAGGAAGACAGGAATCCTTGGGAAGTTGAGTCAGAATAGAAGCTGTGAGGACACTTGGGGCATTTCTTAGGACCATTGATCTGACCCCGTTTACCCTCTCCGCACAGATTGGCACGGTCCCGTATCACCGCTGCCACAGGCCTCGCTCCTCTTGCGTGCGCCGGAGCATCTCTGCCACCACCGCGTAGGCTAAGGGAATCAGCCTTCAGTAACAGCCGTGGGAGGAGAAACCGCCTGAACTTCCACCTATTATGCAAAGATGAACAACCACGGTTATTCCTG
>PWUO01000210.1 GCA_003562555.1 Dehalococcoidia bacterium | reverse complement strand
GAAGACCACCGTACTTACGGAAGGGGATGTTCTTTCGCGTCAGAGCCAGCTCCAGAGAGGTGGAGTGAGATGCGGCTCGGAACAAAACGGCCTGATGTCGCAACGGTATCCCCTGTTCGTAGTGCTCCAGTACGAGCCTTACGACTTCGTCGTCCTCATCGCTCTCATCACCGCAGGTGATGAGTTCCGGACGCGGACCATCGCCGCGTGTTGCCCACAGGTCCTTCGAAAACCTTTCGTGAGCCTGGGCGATGACACGATTCGTGGTCTCAAGCACGGGCTGCAGCGACCGGTAGTTCTGATCAAGCGTCACTATGGTGGTCCCGGGGAACTGTTGCGGAAAGTCGAGCATGTTTCGCACGGTTGCCGACCGGAAGCCATAGATGGACTGTGCGTCGTCGCCCACTGCCATCAGGTTACGATTGCTGCTTCTCAGCCGTCTCAGGATGCCCGCCTGTATTCGGTTCGTGTCCTGGTATTCGTCCACAAGCACGTGTTCGAAACGCCCTTCGAGGGAGCGAGCCATCTGTGGCTCTTCCAGCAGGTAGTACAGGTAGAGCAGCAAGTCATCGTAATCCAGTACGCCCTGCTGCTGCTTGCGCTCGACGTAGCTTCTGAACAGATCTGCAAGCTCAGTCTCAAACTCTGAACACCACGGGTAGTGCTGCGAGAGCACCTCACTCAGGTCATCAGTTGAGTTAACCCTGCGGGAGTAGATGTCCATGCAGGTTGCCTTCTGCGGGAAGCGCCTGCCCTTCTGTGACAACCCCATCTCGTTTCTGATGATGTTGAGGAAATCCTCTGCATCAGTACGGTCGATGACAGAGAACTGGTCAGCGAGGCCTGCCGGGCGGGAGTAGATGCGCAGGACTCGATTGGCGAATGAGTGGAACGTCCCTCCCCACACACGTTGGGTGGCGCCCGCGTGCGTTTCGATGTGCGAGGCGGCTCGTTTCAGCATCTCGTCCGCTGCCCTGCGCGTGAACGTGAGCAGAAGTATGCGCTCGGGCGCGACTCCCTGTGAGATGAGGTAGGCCACGCGGCACGCGAGTGTTCTTGTCTTTCCACTTCCTGCGCCGGCTACCACCAGCAGAGGACCCTCGCCGTGTGTCACCGCCTCACGTTGGTGAGGATTCAGTTCTTCTATCCATCCGCGGCCCTGCATCGATTTCAGCACAATGTGAGCAGTCTCTTCGGATTCTCCACCATCATCACATGAATCTCGTCATCGGTCACTCCGTAGACGCGCATGAGCGGAACGACCTCGCGCAGGAGATGCGCGTAACCCCATCCACCGTAAGAGGTGAGCATCACCTTCATGCCGATGTCATGGGATATCAGTATCTGCGAGAGGTAACCCCTGGCGATGAGATCCTGTATCTCCCGGATGCGGCCGAGGTCATTCGGCGTGTCGGGGAGCTTTCCCTCCGCCAGAGCCACCCGCGCCGGGTAGTATCCCTCGAAGCCAAACAGGTCATATTCGATGAAACAGCCCGCCTGGAGCAGGTTGAGGCGCGTTTCAAGGGAGTAGCCACACCGGTCCATGTGACAGATGACCACTCGGCTCAACTCGGCATCCGCCGCGGCCAGCACTTCGAGTATCTCGAGAGGTGCGCCATCATTTCTGCCCGGATGCACGGTAATTGCGGCTCCGGTCAAGGACTGGGCCATCGCTCCGGCGCGCAGCCCCTTGGACTCGTTGGGTGTCAGCGGCCAGGAACAGCCGAGTTCTCCTATGATGCCCGAGTGCACGCCAGTGTGGCCGGCGCCTCGGGTGAAGTCGTTCACGATGTCCTCGGCGAGCACTTCCTCGCTCAACGCCGCCACGTGGTCGCGCGTAGCCGGGCTATCGGCGTAGTAGCCCGAACCCATCACCACGTTGAGACCGGTGGCTCGCGCGATGCGGGCGAGCGCGCGGGGATCACGTCCAAGTCCATGATTCGTCTGGTCCACTACGGTCCGCCCCCCTTCAAGCTTGAAGAGCATGGCTTCCTTGATTGCCGTGTCGATGTTGTCCAGTATCTGGTTGTCCAGATTGTCCTTGGTGCGGTAACGGACCCACCAGAGGTTGTCGAGGTTTACCGGCCGGTGTGCCATGGCCCTTTCGCTCATTTCTTCGGGCTCTACGAAGTACACCCCACCCATCGTCAGGTCGATCAGGAAATGCTCGTGTGGCAACGTGATACCAAGGTCTTCTGGTTCGATCAACCCCAGGACTGTCTGCACTTTGCCCGATGCGCTTGAAATCGCCATATGCTCCCCCTGTCCGTAAGTTCTCGGATCCGCACCGTGAGTATACTACGTGTTCTTCGTGATGCAGGAGTTGCTCGAGGTTTCTCGACGTGTGGAAGTGCGGGGCCGTTGACTTGCGTTCTTAGCTCTCCTATGCTGTTCATAGTACGGCGTCCCGGGGACTTCGTCAGTGTCCGCTCTCGGGGCGTGTCATGGGGGCGAAATGGCGATACGTGTGACGACCCTTGTTGAGAATTCCGTTGGCCGGACGAACGTGCTTGCTGAGTGGGGACTGTGCATGCTGGTGGAGGCTGACGATGTCGTGATGCTGTCTGATGCCGGAACCACCGACGCTGCTGCTCGCAATGCACAGGCGCTTGACGTGCCCCTTTCGCATGTCGACGCCGTCGTATTCAGCCACGGTCATTTCGATCATACAGGAGGTTTGCCGTACCTGTTGCCACTCATCCACAAGCAGGTTGATGTCATTGGGCATCCACGAATATGGGATCGTAAGTATGCCTACCGGCCAGGAGGGAATTCCTGTGGCTTCAACCCGGGGGTCGACCATGAGTACATTGGCATTCCGTACGTGAGGGACCAGGCCGAGAAGTGGGGAGCGCGTTTCGTTCTTGGTTCGGAGCCAGTCTGGTTGAGTGAGACCGTGGTTACGAGTGGTGAGGTTCCGATGCGGACGGAGTACGAGACTATCGATCCAATGCTGAAGGTTCTTGAGGATGGCGAGTACAAACCCGACCCTCTGATCGACGATCAATCCATCTTCATCAAGACCGGAAAGGGACTTGTCGCGGTGCTCGGCTGTGCACACCGCGGCATCATCAACCACCTCATGCGAGGACAGGAACTGACCGGCCTTGAGCGAGTCTACGCCGTTATCGGAGGAACCCATCTCATGTCGGCATCGCCCGAGCGCATCGAGAAGACAGTCCGCGAGTTACGGCGCATGGAGGTACATCTCGTGGCGGCTTCTCACTGCACCGGGCTCAGGGCAGCGTGTGTGCTGGAGCGGGAGTTTGGCGAATCGTTCGTGTTCAACAATGCAGGTACGCGCCTTTCCGTCTAACTCCAGGCCGTTCGGTATGCGGGTTCTGCATTGCCCTGACCTTCGGCTGTCTTACAGCCCAGGTCGTTGATGATGCATGACTGGTGGTCACTCGGCAGGGACAATGTCTGCACTCAGAGTCTGCCCAACGACGATTCTGGCGTAACTCTTCATCGCTGGACCGGGGTTCACCATCAGTGTGCCGTCAACGACTGCGTTGAACGGCACGTGCGAATGGCCAAAGACGATGAGGTCCGGGTTCTCCGGAAATAGTGCCCTGACCCTTTCCGCAATTCCTGCGGGGGCCCCGGAACCGTGAGCTACACCCAGCGTTCTGCCGTTCACGGTGACGATCTGTCGCGGTGGCAGGTGCACCTTCACCGCGGTCGAATCCATGTTCCCTGAAACTGCGATGACGAGTGGAACGCGGGCTCGGAGATCCTCGAGCAGAGATAGTTCCGTGTGATCTCCTGCGTGAACGACAATCTCCACGGCCTGCAGCGCATTCCGCAGTGCGCACGGCAGGTTTTCGATTGAAGCAGCGTGCGAATCTGACAGGGCGATCATTGATACATGCATACTGGACTCCTCCTGAACCGCACAGTATACCTGTCTCTATACATGTGTCGCACGGAGCCCGGTCTCCTGGCGTGTCGACACCGCTCTTCCCTGACAGTTATCATGTGCCGTACTGAAGCGTACCGTCCGGGAGGTGTCGTGAAATCGCATACCGAGTATCTGTGGTTCAATACGCAGAAGGAACATGAGTACGTCAATATCACCGCAGAAGTTGAACGTATCGTCAGGGCGAGTGGTGTACAGGAGGGATTTGTTCTGGTGTCGGCGATGCATATCACTGCCGCTGTGTATGTGAATGATGCCGAGTCTGGCCTGATTCAGGACATCGAGGAATGGCTTGAGGTGCTGGCTCCGGCGCGGCCGGACTACCGGCACCATCGCACCGGCGAGATGAACGGGGATGCTCACCTCAAGAGCCTGCTGCTTCATCATGAGGTAATCGTTCCGGTGACGAAGGGACAACTCGATCTGGGCCCCTGGCAGCAAGTGTATTACGCTGAGTTCGATGGCCGGAGGCGCAAACGGGTTGTCGTAAAGGTGATTGGCGAGTAAGCCCTGACATCGCTTCAGGCAGGAGTGGGCTGACTGAGACTGTCCGATGACTACAGTGAACAAGGAGAATGCCATGAGGCAAACAGTGAGCATCATCAGGATTGAGGATTGCGAGATCGGCAGGGCCGTACGTCAGGCCGTGGACATGGCTGGTGGCCTGACGAACCTCGTCAAAGGTGACTCGAAGGTGGTGGTGAAGCCAAACCTGGCCAGGCTGGCTGCGTCGGGAAGCGGCGTGGTCACTGACGCACGTGTCACTGAGGCGGTGACCAGGCTTGTGCTGGACCTCAATCCTGCGTCAGTGGTAATTGCGGAGGGAACGGCGGTTGGTTACGACGACGGTGCGCTCAGCACGGAACAGGTGTTCGACTACAGCGGCACACGTGCCGTTGCGCAACAGCTCGGCGTGCCGTGCGTGAATCTGAACATCGATGAGCCGGTGCCCGTTGAGGTGCCCAATCCCCGTGCTCTGGATCGCATCCTCGTAGCGAGAACGATTCTGGATAGCGACGTGGTTATCAGTGTCCCCGTGCTCAAGACACACAATCGTACCAATGCCACCATATCCCTCAAGAACATGTACGGAGTGCTCCCGGGGACGGAGAAACGGGCCGGACACATGCTGGGCATCAACAATTCTCTGCTCGACGTCATCTCTGTGGTCAGACCATCATACACGGTGATCGACGCGGTGACCGCGATGGAAGGATTGTGGCGCACGCCCGAGGATGCCCGTATCATGGGGCTCATCATTGCTGGCCGTGACGCGGTTGCGGCCGACCTCGTTGGGTGCAGCCTTATGGGCATCGACCCCGCGGAGATCTTCTACCTGCGGGAATTGACCTCACAGGAGGGCGAGGTTCGCGGACTCGCCGACGTTGATGTAGTTGGCGAATCCATAGACGCGCACGCAGAACGGTTTCGCCCGGCGTTCGATGCCTTCATGGATCGATATCCTGGCGTACGCATTGTCACCGGGCAGTCGTTCTGTGGCGGCTGTGTAGCCGAGCTTGTGACCGCGATTCGCTACGTGCATGAGGCAGGGTACGGGGAGCGCCTGAAGGATATCACGATCGTGGTTGGCAACCCCGAGGAGGTAGAGGTCTCCGGGACGATAGCCGTTGTGGGAGACTGCAGCGAAGCGCATGAGGGACGCGGGCCGATGGCCAGTAGCTGTCCTCCCGCCGAAGACGATGTGGTTGCGGCACTCTGCGAGGCGTGTGGCGCCGACCCCTCCCTCGTGCTGTCGCTGCGTGACGAGAACCGTCGCACCATGTGGGACTCCACCAGTCACCTGATAGAGACGTAGCGGCCGGGAAGTCTCCCTGGTCGATTGTGTGTCCCGGGTTGGATCGGAGTCTGGTGTCCATTGCCGCACAGGCGTGGCCCACGACTCAGCGCTGCATTGGCGGCCTGCACGTACAGTCGTAGCACTTCACCTCTCTGTTTGCTGCTAAACTGACCGCCTGTGATGCAAGTCCCGGTTCCTTCCACCGCTGCGGAGGCCCGTCAGGACATGCTCGCCAGCACGCCGGTGCCCAGATTGCTGTGGAAGCTCGCGGCTCCTGCCATGGCGGGCATGGTCACTATGGCGCTCTACCACGTGGTCGACACGATATTCATTGGGCGCGGCGTGGGTTCCGAAGCAATTGCGGGCGTGACTATCGTCTTTCCCCTGATCATGCTGCTCATGGCCCTTGGCATGATGTTTGGCATTGGCGCTGCGTCGATCATTTCACGCAGACTTGGGGCAGGAGATACCCACTACGCTGAACGTACGCTGGGCAATGCGATCTGTCTCTCCGCACTGTCAGGAATCGCAATCACGGCTATTTCCTTGCCTGGCATCGCGTCCCTCATGCGTATGCTGGGAGCATCTCCATCCATCCATGGCTATGCCACCGAGTACGCGGTGGTGCTTCTCGCGGGCTCGGTATTCGCGGTCTATCCCATGATGGCGAACAACCTTGCCCGTGCGGAGGGCAACGCGCGCGTTGCCATGAATACCATGAT
>PWUO01000124.1 GCA_003562555.1 Dehalococcoidia bacterium | reverse complement strand
TGAGCCGCCTCCTCCCGTCGAGGTTGTGCGCAAGAAGCGCAATAAGGAGGAAGAAGAGGTTGAATAGCAGTGGCCACGGTGCCAGTATCACCTCCAATCAATCAGCAGGAACCTTCACCGGGCCAAGTGGATGATGAGCGGACTGCGGATAGTCGTTCGAGGACGAGTCCAGGGCGTTGGTTATCGCGCGTACGTGGCGAGGCAGGCCGCCGCCCTGGGAATCACCGGCCATGTGCGCAACCTTCATCAACGAGACGAAGTGGAGATCGTTGCCTGCGGCGACAGTCAGGTCCTTGATCTTCTCATCGACCAGTTGCGAACCGGCCCTGCCGGCGCAATGGTGACCGGAGTATCGTCCGAGATCATTGACACCGATGTGCCCATCGAGGACTTCACGATTCGCTACTGACCGGGGCTGACCTCGGTGAGTATCTGCCGGCCACGTTCAATCAACGCGAGGTGCTCAGGCTGCTCTCCCATCAGGCGGGCGGCCACCGTATCCACTTCGTAAGGTTCACCTACGATGATTTTACCGTAGTGCGTAGGCGTGCCTGACAACGGATCATCGTCATAGTCGAGTCTCTGCCGCGCCTCAAGCACAGCCATGTCGAAAGGCAACGTGAAATACAGGTCGGCAAGCACTCTTTCAGTATCCAGTCCCTTCAAGCCCTGGTACTCCGGAGTATCATGCCCCTTCTTCGTACTAAGAGGCAGCAGGCCAAGCAGATTGGCTATCGTGAACCGACCCTTACCCTCGGCTACATGGAAGGGTGCGACACTAATAAGGAAGTCGCTTCGAAGGACCAGGTTGGGCACCCAAAACGTTGCCGTCGCGAAGAACTCAAGGAGCGGGTTCTCAAGCTCGAGGAAGATCGAGTCTTTCACATCCAGAAGCAGGACCCGATTGAATTCGTACTTCAACGTCTCATAGATAGGGTATATGGGGGTACCGTTTCGCGTGCCATCGGCTATCAGTATCTCAGCGTCGGTGACCCTGCGGATACCCGAGACGATATTCTCGATGAGCTCGGGGCTGGTGGTAACCGGGTAGGGTGCAGGAATGGACGCGAAGGGCTTAATCAGCACCCTGCGTGCCCACGCCAACTGTGGTGGGGGGCTGAACCGGAAGCTCGAAGCCTCAAATATGCTTGCCATTGCCACTACGCGCCAGGTACGGCACCGAACGTCCCATTACAGCGGGAAGGTCTCCAGGTCACCCACCTCTCACAAATTCGAAAAGTGTTCGCACCGGCACTCCAGTGGCTCCCTTTACTACCACACCACTATCTTTGGTGCTATTGGACGTGCCCGCGATATCCGCATGCAGCCACGGGGTGCTGCCCGCGAATTCGGACACAAACAGCGCGGCAGTTATCGCCCCGCCATAGCGGTTGCCGGTATTCTTGATGTCAGCGATCTGGCTCTTGTTCAACTCCCGGTATTCGTCCGCCAGAGGCATTCGCCACATACGCTCACCACTCCTGAACGACGCCTCCAGAAACCTTGCCGCAACATCATCATTGTTGCTGAATACCCCGCTGTAAATTGTGCCGAGCGCCACCCGACAGGCCCCGGTCAGCGTGGCAACATCTATCAACGGGGACATCCCTTCGTTGATGGCATAGCTTATGGCATCGGCGAGGAGCAGTCGGCCCTCGGCATCCGTACTGATAATCTCGATGGTCTTGCCACTCAAAGACTTCAGCACATCGCCGGGACGGAATGCACGACCTCCAGGCAGATTCTCGGTGGCGGGAATCAACCCTGTCACGTTTGATGTGAGCTTCATTCGAGCGATGGCTGACATCGCCGCGATGACCGCAGCACCTCCCGCCATGTCATCCTTCATCTCCGCCAGTCCTTCAGATGGCTTGATCGAAATGCCGCCCGAGTCGAATGTGATCGCCTTACCGATAAGCGCGGTACGTGGACTATCCGCGCCTCCCCCATCGTAGTCCAGACGAATGAACTTCGGCGGTTCGGCGCTTCCCTGCGCCACTCCCAGGAGTGCGCCCATGCCCATCGACACCATGTCATCCTTGTCGAGGACGGTCACACCCAAACCGCACCTGGCAGCAACATCCTGTGCGATCTCCGCCATTCGGGATGGCGTCATGTAGTTCCCGGGCTCATTCACCATGTCCCTTGCCAGATTCGTGGCTTCAGCAAGCACTGCACCACCATCAACGGCAGTGGCGAGTTCATCAACGACTGCCTGTTCACGCACCACCAAAGTCACGCGATTCACATCGCCACCTTCTGGCGCCCTGTACCTCGTGAACGTGTACAGACCAAGCACTGCTCCTTCTGCTATCGCATGCGCACAGTCCGCCTGGCTGAGCCCGACGGTTCCTGCGCCTACAAGAGTGGTTCCAACACTCACACAGCCAAGCCGACGCAAGGCCCTGCAGCCTTCAGCAACTGCATCACGAACACGATCGATGGTTACCTCGCCTTGTTTGCCAAGACCGCAGATCGCCACGATCTTCGAGGGGAGTCGGCCCAGCGTGTGCAGCACCGTGACTTCGTTTGGCTTACCCTTGATGCCGTTGGAGTCCAGCAGCGAGCCTATGGCGCCCCCCAACAGCCTGTCGACCTCAACCACAGCTGCGGTTGACACTCCGTCACGCTTAGAATCTTCACACAGGCTGACGATTATCCCGTCGACCTGTGTGGTAGTGATATCGCCGGCAGTAACCTCAATCCTCACGTATCTGACTCCTTCCGGACCTCGAACCCGTAATTGTACCCTCTTTGTGTCACCATTAGAAGACATCGCATGCGATACTTTTCGGATAGCAGTCTACCATGGAGGGACAGCAATTAGTCACGAATCAGGCGTGCAAAGTGGGCAAATAGTCCGCAGAACTTACCGTTTGAGGTACAGGCCTTGTGATTCCTTCCGCAACTCGATAATCCGATCGCGAATCAGGGCCGCCCTCTCAAACTCGAGGTCTCGTGCAGCCTGTTTCATCTCACGCTCCATCTGCTTGAGCAACGCGTTGAGCTCACGGGCTGTGGCAGGACGATCGCCGTACTCGCGCAAAGGTTCTGCTATCTTCTCAACCTGCCAGGCGATATCCCTGATCGCCTTGGACACACCCTGCGGTGTGATTCCGTGAGTCCTGTTGTACTCCTCCTGCACGGCCCGCCGCCTGCTCGTCTCGTCTATCGCAGTTCGCATCGACTTCGTCACGTTGTCCGCATACAGCACCGCATGTGCATTCACGTGACGTGCCGCCCGGCCGATGGTCTGGATGAGCGCCTCGGCAGAGCGAAGGTACCCTTCCCTGTCCGCGTCCAGGATGGCGACAAGACTGACCTCGGGTAGATCCAACCCCTCCCGCAGGAGGTTGATGCCAACCACGACGTCGTAGGTGCCGAGGCGCAGGTCACGCAGAATCCGTATTCGCTCAAGTGTATCCACCTCTGAATGGATGTAGTGCGTCTTGATGTCCATCTCAGCGAGATACTCACTAAGGTCTTCGGCCATACGCTTCGTCAGTGTGGTGACAAGGCACCGCTCCCCTTTGCCAACTCGCTTACGAATCTCGCCTATGAGATCATCGACCTGACCCGCGGTCGGCCTCACTTCAACCGTCGGCTCCAGCAAGCCGGTGGGACGAACAAGCTGTTCACATATCTGCTGGCTTCTGGCGAGTTCGTATTCTCGAGGAGTGGCCGATACGTAGATCACCTGGTTGATGCGCTCGGTGAACTCCTCGAAGTGCAACGGGCGGTTGTCGATGGCTGACGGTAGCCGGAATCCATGGTCGACAAGCACTTGTTTCCTCGCCAGATCGCCATGGTACATGCCCCTGATTTGGGGAAGTGTCATGTGTGATTCGTCAATGAACAGCAGGTAATCAGGAGGAAAATAGTCAAGCAACGTCCAGGGCGTACTGCCCGGCTTTCTGCGTTGCAGGTGCCTGGAGTAGTTCTCAACGCCGGAGCAGTACCCGATCTCTGCCATCATCTCGAGGTCGTAGTTGGTGCGCGATTCGAGGCGCTGCGCCTCGAGCCCCTTTACCTGCGCCCGCAACTCTCCCACCCGTTCCTGCAGTTCTACTCTGATGTCAGCCATGGCCGCATGCAGCTTCTCGTCAGGCGTCACGAAGTGCTTGGCAGGATAGATATCAACAGTATCCAACTCTGCCAGCAACTCCCCGCTCACCGTATCCAGTTCCGTGATTCGCTCAACGGTATCGCCCCAGAACTCTATGCGAACGGCGGTTTCCTCATATGCCGGGCAGAGTTCCAGCGTATCTCCACGCACTCGAAACCTTCCCCTCGTCAGATCGATATCGTTCCGCTCATACTGCATGCCAACAAGGGTGCGGGCCAGCCGCTGCAGTCCCACAGCCTTTCCACGCGTTACGGGAAATGCAAAGCTATGGTATTCCTCAGGCGACCCAAGTGAGTAGATGCAGGAGACGGACGCAACGATAACCACATCACGCCGCTCAAACAGCGACTTGGTTGCCGCGTGGCGGAGACGGTCTATCTCTTCATTGATATCGGTCTCTTTTTCAATGTACGTGTCCGTACTGGGAATGTACGCCTCGGGCTGATAGTAATCGTAGTAGCTTACGAAATAGCCGACGGCGTTATCCCGAAAGAACTCCTGAAACTCCGCCGCAAGTTGAGCGGCCAGCGTCTTGTTGTGACACATGACCAGAGTCGGCCGCTGTGCGCGGGCAATGATGTTCGCCATGGTGAACGTCTTCCCGCTTCCCGTCACCCCCAACAGGGTCTGCTCCCGGTAGCCGCTGTCCAAGCCGCTCACGAGACCCTCGATGGCCTCGGGCTGATCACCGGTGGGCTGCAGATCTGAAGTGATATGAAATAGTCTCTGCATCACGAATCTCTCGGAGGCCGGAAACTCTCACGGCCCTGGGGCAGCTCACCGGGAGGCGAGGGCCCGCAGTGCCCTGCGAAGCCGATCTTCCAACGGCGCAGCATCATCGGGAGCCATGCTCTTAGCAGCACCTATGGCCTCTCGTGCGGAGTACCCGAGCGCCATGAGCGCCTCCACTACCTCAGAATCGCTGGACTGGCCCGGCACGTCGCCGGCTGCCACGTACCGCTCCATACTGGTGGCGAGTTCCACACACACGCGCGCAGCTGTCTTCTTGCCCACGCCCGGAATGCGTGAAAGCAGCGCGGTATCGCCTCCTACTATAGCGCTGGCGAGTTCCGCGGGACGAAGGGCGCCCAGCAATGCGACAGCCACTCGTGGACCGACTCCACTGACCGACACCAGTTCCAGGAACACACCACGCTCCTCCACTGAGCCGAAGCCATACAGCAAGGGATTGTCGTCACGAATAATGAGGCAGGTATGCAACACAGTTTCCGTACCGGGAGCCCCGGCGTCTTCTGCCGTGCGCGTCGACGTTCGTACAAGGAAGCCGATACCCCCAACATTGAGGACCAGGTGATCAGCCCCCTTGGAGTCGATAACGCCATCAAGAAACGCGATCATCACCGCTCCACTGACAGCCGGCGCTCCACGGCACGCAACTGCAGGTGGCAGAGCGCCACAGCCAGCGCGTCGGTCGCGTCCATCGTCTGATCCAGGTCCTTCAGGCCAAGCTGCAACATGACCATTGTACGTACCTGGCCCTTGTCCCCCCGTCCGTATCCCGAGACCTGTCGCTTCACCTCGGCGGGGGAGTAGTACGACACAGGCAGACCCGACCTGGCTGCGGCAAGTATTGCCAATGACTGCGCACGGCCAACCATGAACGCAGACCGCACGTTCACTCCGACGAACGGTTCTTCGATGGCTACCTCATCAGGGTGCAAGGCAGCGATGAGACCGCACATACCGTCGAAGAGGTTGCACAGCCTGCGTTCAACGGGCAGCTTCGCTGATGCTTTGAGCACACCGCACTCGACGAGACGGGGATCAGAAGCGCCCTCCACGACTCCGTAGCCTAGAAGGACTGTCCCGGGGTCAATACCAAGTACGCGCATCATGTTACGCCTGATCCATGTCCTGGAAGGCTGACTCGGCGAAATCGGCGTTGGAATAGACCCGCTGCACGTCATCGAGCTGGTCAAGCTGATCGAGGAACGCCATTATCTGTTTCGCCTTGGAATCATCCAGCATTACGGAGGTCTTAGGTATTCGGGACACCTCGGCGGACGTGATCCTGAAGTCCTTTTCCAGGGCCTGCCGTACATCCCCCATCAGCGCTGGCTCCGTGTAGACCTCGACGTAATCGCCATCCGTCTTGACATCCTCCGCTCCGGCGTCAATCGCCATCAGGGCAATATCATCGGACGCCCCATCACTCGCATCGATCGTGATGACTCCCCGCGTATCGAACAACCATGACACGCAGCCAGCCTCTCCAAGGCTGCCGCCATAACGGGTCAACACGCTTCGCACTTCCTGAACCGTGCGGTTGCGATTGTCTGACAATGCCTCGATAAGTACAGCAACCCCGTTAGAGCCATAGCCCTCAAGC
>PWUO01000308.1 GCA_003562555.1 Dehalococcoidia bacterium | reverse complement strand
TGGCGGATGGATTGGGGCGGAAGCGGGCACATTGACGTTCATGGTGGGTGGTGAACGGAGTGCCGTTGAGAGGTGTCGAACTCTCTTTGAATGCATGGGGAAGAACATCTTCCATTTGGGTGGGAGCGGAATGGGAGAGGTTGCCAAGCTGGCGAACAACTTCCTGATGTCTATCAATCTGGCCACTCTCGCTGAGGGACTGGCTCTGGCGGGTAAGGCCGGTCTTGATGCTGAGACCTTCATCAAGGTTGTGCAAGTGAGCTCCGGAAGCAGTTGGTACGCTCTCAATTGGCCACTCGCCCAAGAGCATGTCAGGGACTACTGCGCTGGCAAGAAGGGTGCCCTGTGGTTCGCATACTCTAAGGACATGGGATTGGCGATGAAGATGGCGAAAGATGTTGGACAGCTTGTGCCACTTGGAGGGCTCTTCTCTCAACTTGATCCGTTCAGGTTCTTTCCCGGTGTCGAGCGATCGCACTACGATTATGGGCCTGACTGACTGCCAGTGCAATGGTTGAGTCCATTCCTGTCCATCCAACTGGTTCTGCGTCTTAATGTTGCAGCCGATTCTTGCTGCAGTCCCACCGGTGGCCTCCGGGGTGATAGAATCGTGCACTATCACGTATGTCGGTAATCACCGGCGTGCGAAATAGGCAAGGGGGGATCATGCAGGAGCTTCACGTCAATGGAAGCCGTCTCTGGGAGACGATCATCGAGACCGGGAAGATAGGCGCAACGCCCGCAGGTGGCGTCTCGCGGCTGACGCTGACCGATCTGGACCGGGAGGTCCGCGACTGGTTCGTGCAGGCCTGCAAGGCTGTGGGCTGCACGGTGACGGTGGACGAGGCTGGCAGCATCTTCGCCCGGCGCCCCGGAAAGGACAACTCGCGTGATCCCATCGCCGTCGGCAGCCATCTCGATACGCAGCCGCTGGGCGGCAGGTTTGACGGTATCGCCGGTGTTCTGTCCGGTCTGGAAATCCTGCGGACGCTCGAGGAGAATGAATACACCACCGAATCACCGCTGGAGATAATCGACTGGACGAACGAAGAGGGGTCCCGCTTTGCGCCTGCGATGCTTGCCTCCGGGGCCTTCTCAGGTGTCTACACACTGGACTTCATCTACGACACGAAGGATCGTGAGGGGAAGTCGTTCAGGGATGAGCTGGAGCGCGTTGGTTACCTGGGAGAGGTGCCCGTCGGCAATCACAGACTTGCCGGTTACTTCGAGCTGCACATCGAGCAGGGCCCCATTCTTGAGATGGAAGGGCAGATGATAGGTGTAGTCAGGGGAGCGCAGGGGCAACTCTGGTACGAACTCACGGTCAACGGGCGTGCGAGTCACGCGGGCAGTACTCCGATGCCAATGCGCAAGGATGCGATGCTGGCCTGCGCCCGAATCGCCGATGGCGTCAACAGGATCGCGCTGAAGCATGCTCCTGATGGTATGTCGACCGTCGGGCTGGTCGAACTGACGCCCAACTCCCGCAACGTGATACCGGGCCGTGCCTTCTTCACCATCGATCTGCGTCATCCCGATGAGCAGGAGTTGCTGGCGATGGGAGAGGAGGCCGACGCACTGGTGAAGGACACCGCGGCGGATACCCGGACAGACATATCGATGGTGAACGTGCTGAACATGATGCCGATGAAGTTCGATGAGACCTGTGTAAGTGTCGTTCGAGACAGCGCGCAGAAGCTCGGTTACAGCCATCGCGACATGGTGTCCGGTCCCGGCCACGATGCATTGTACGTCGCCAGGGTCGCACCCACGGCGATGGTCTTCATCCCGTGTGAGGATGGCATCAGTCACAACGAGGCGGAATCGGTCAATCCCGAGCACATGACTGCTGGTGCCGATGTACTGCTGCATGCCGTACTGGAGTATGATCGCCGCATGTCCGGTGCTCGTTAGACTGCAGTTGCCGGGCAGCTTCGTGCAGCGAGTAACGAGCATGCCACAATCGCAGTCGGATTCGGTTGATGATCTGTTCGAGCTGCCGAGGTTGTGGTGTTGACCCTGGTGGCTCCGCATTGTTAGCCTGTCTCCGTCACGCTCCCCCAAACGATCGGGGTCGGCATCGTTCGGGGGATTTCGGGACTTGCGCGCGATGATTCGGCGCCTCTTGATGGGCGCGTGGGGATCGCCGGCCGGCGCCGTGTGACAAGTAAGTGCTATGTCAGTGTTGCGAATCATAGTCAGTACTCTGTGTGCGTTCGCACTCTTCGTGTGCGTCGTGGCCTTCGGCGTGACCTTCGCGATCTCTCAGACGGTGCTTAGTCCCGACTTCATGGTCGAGCAAGCAGACGATCTCGACGTACACTTCCTGGTCGCTGATCAGCTGATCCAGGAGATTCCGCCTGAGGCCGAATTCCTGATACCCATCATCGAGGAGGGCGCAACGGATCTCCAGTTCTGGGCTCGTGAACAGATGGGCAAGATCGTACATGCCATCAGCGCGTATCTCAGAGGCCAGCAGGAGTTGTACGTGGTTATCTCCTTTGTTGAGGCCAAGGACTACCTGACGATGCGCCTGGTTGAGATTGGGCAGGGTCCACGACCAGAAGGCTTTCCTGCTGTGCCCGATGAACACATGGGTTTGTTCATCCAGGAGGTCATCAGGGGGATAGATGAACAATTGCCCGACACGATGGTCATCGATGAAGCCTTCCTTGGCGAGGAGACGATGACCGATCTGCGCACAGCCCGGCAGTACAGCGGGTATGCAATGACCGGCCTGCGCGTCCTTCCTGTGATTGCCCTGGCGTTGGTTCTGCTCATTGCCCTGATGTATCGGTGGCGTGGCCGTCCGGTGATGAGCTTCACTGGCGTGGCGCTTCTTATCGGAGGTGCTGTAAGCCTTGGCATAGCGCTCGCGGCGCGCGCGTTGTTGCCCGGCAGAGTCCTGCCGCCTGATGCACCGTCCGAGATCGTGGTCGCGCTGCCCGACTTCATTTATCGCGTGTCTCAGCCTCTGCTCATCTACGGGATCGTCGTGCTGATCTTCGGATTGGCCCTTCTGGTGCTCTCTTTCCGAATGCGAACATCAGACCTGTGATGTGAGCAGACGCATACTGCGACCTGGTGATATCAGCGGGGCTCGTAAGGGATGGTTCAGGGGTGACGTCTCTCCGGCGAGGTGCAAGCGCTTGACACGTGGTGCTGGTTGCGCAAGCATGTACGGTCGCTGCAACTCATGAGCCATTGCGACATACGAGGAGGCCTTCTGATGGATACCACCCACACGTACCCGGCCAGTCTGGTAATCGATTCCTTCGAGGGGGAGCGGGACAAGGTGACCACGTTCTTCCGTCCCTTCGTAGCTATCCCCATACTCATCATACTGGGCCTGCTTGGAGGAGCCTCGTTCAGCTGGTACAACTCGCCATGGGGACTCGAGATTCCGGTTGCGGGCTTCGTGGTCCTGCCAACAGTGCTGATGCTCCTGTTCCGACAGAAGTACCCACGCTGGTGGTTCGACTGGAATCTGGCGGTTACGCGCTTCTCGATGCGAGTGGGTGCGTACATGGCGTTGCTGAGAGACGAGTATCCCTCGACCGATGAGGAACAGGCCGTACACCTTGACCTCGTCTATCCTGATGCGGCGACGGAGCTCAGCAGAGGGCTCCCCCTCGTCAAGTGGCTGCTGGCGATACCGCACCTGATCATCCTGTCCGTCCTGTCCTTTGTCGTCCTCTTCTGCATCATTGCGGCGTGGTTCGCGATACTCATCACGGGGAAGTACCCTGAGGCGCTGTCCACATTTGTGATCGGCTATATGCGTTGGGAGCTTCGCGTTGCCGCATACGCCTTTCTGCTGACCACCGACCGCTATCCGCCTTTCTCTCTGGACTGATCAACGCGCAAGCGGAAAGTTACGACGAAGCGGCCGCGACAATCCTTGCGCGGCCGCTTCCGGCATCTTCGGTCGGTGCTCAGTGGACGGGAAGGCCGAGGATCTCTCGCGCCTCGTTCGAACTCGCAGGCTCGTAGCCGAGTTCGCCCATAATGCGGACAATCTTCTCCACCTGTTCTGCGCTGGACTTGGCGGGTACTCCCCGCTCCAGCAACAGGCTGTCTTCAAGCCCCACGCGCACATGGCTTCCCATGAGAAGACCTGCTACGCACATGGGCATCTGGAATCGTCCCGCCGCGCAGACAGACCACTGGAACTGGTCGCCGAAGGCCCGCTGTGCCGTCTGGGCGAGAAAGGACAGGTTCTCAATGGTCGCCGGGATGCCTCCCAGGATGCCCATCACAAACTGAAGGTACAGTGGCGTCTGGAGCAGTCCCTTCTGGACAAGGTATGCCAGGTTGTTGATCATGCCACTGTCGAAGATCTCCGCCTCAGGTTTGACGTTGTTCTCGGCAAACAGTCGTGCGAATTCCTCTAACGAGGCGAAGGTGCTTGTATAGACGATGTCCTTCGTGCTGTAGAGGTAGTCCTTCTCCCAGTCGAAACGCCACTCGTCAACCTTCATCCTCTCAGGAATCTCGAACAGGCCGAAGTTGACCGATCCGGCGTTAAACGATGCCAGTTCGGGTCGGTGTGTGGGCACCACCTTGATCCTCTCGGCTACCGGCATGCCGATCCTACCTCCCGTGGTGGCACAGATGACCGGGTCACACTCGCTGCGAATACGGTCGAATATCTCGGCATAGACGTCCATGTCGCCGCATGGTTTGCCGCTCTCGGGGTCTCGTGCATGGATGTGTACGACGGCGGCACCCGCTTTGTGGGCCTTGATGGCATCATCGGCAATCTGCTGAGGTGTGAGGGGAAGGTAGGGGCTCATGGTGGGGGTGTGGATTCCTCCTGTGACGGCTGCGGTCACAATCCTCTTGGCCATCTTACTCCTCCTCTTCGTTCGATTGCGGCGGCATCAGGAAGCTGTCCGTCGCATACTACGTATACCAGTCCGGATGCTCGCGTAACTCGGCTTTGAAGTCCAGAAGGACCGTGTCGATATCCGGATAGGCCGGACACCAACCCCACTCCTCGCGGGCGCGGCTGTCGTCGAACGTCTCAACCCTGAAAGTCTCGTAGTACTTCATGATGACCGGATCGGGAATATAGGTGATGTGTGCGCCCGGGACGTGTCGTCTCACCACGGTCTCGATCTCCTTCGCCGAGGTTGTGGGAGTGATGCCCGCCACGTTGTAGTTGACCGTTTTGATGGACTCAATCGGGGCACTGGCGATGGCATCGACTGCATTCGCCGCATCCTTGAAGTACATGGTCGGCATCTTTGTGTTTTCCGTGACGAAGCACTCGAACGGTTTGCCGCGAAGCGGGAATTCGATCATCCACGCGTTGTACTGAGACACATGTCGTACCTTGGCGCCGGGACCGATGACCGATGGGAACCGTATGCCCCTGAAGTCAACACCAAACTTGTTTCTGTAGAAACGGCCGAGGTTCTCACAATAGGCTTTGCCGCAGCCGTACATAGTGGTTGGATGTTGCACGGTGGCATCATCAGCCACCCTGTCGGTATCAAGTCCGAATGTCGCAATGGTGCTGGGGAATACGACGGTTCCGGCATCAAACAGCCGGGCGGCCTCGAGCACATTCATCGTCCCAATGACGTTCACCTGGAACGAAGCCCAGGGGTTCGCATCAGACGGAGCGCTGAGCATCGAGCCGAGGTGCAGGATGCGCTCAATCCGGTTGTCGCAGACGACGTTGTTCACCTCTGCCGCGTAGGACAGATTGCCTTGTATCACCGTGACGGCGCCCGCAACATCCTGGATCCGGCTCATGTTCGGAGCGATGTCGAAGATGATGACGTTATCCCCGCGCTCAACGTGAGCGCGTGCGAGCAGCGCGCCGATGAATCCTGTGCCGCCTGTAATCAGTACGTTCATGCTCCGTTCCTCCGTGCAGTCGCGGTGTGCCGGCTATTCCCAGTACAGGTTCTTCAAACGCTGCAGGAACTCCTTGTCACGCTTCTCGACAATTGCGTCCCACTCTTCCTTCGTGTGGTTGTAGAATCCTCTGCCTGTCTTCATGCCCAGGTTGCCTGCCTCGACCATCTTGACGTAGTCCTCGGGAGGGACGTGGGCATCGCTGATGAGCGGAAACAGGTACTTGGAGACGGCGCAGAAGGTATCCTGGCCTCCAAGATCGCTCGTCAGCAACGGGCCAATACTGGCAAGCCGGAACCCGATACTGCCCTTCACGGCAAGGTCGATGTCCTCCGCGCTGGCCACGCCCGCCTGCCAAAGGTACCACGCCTCACGCACCATCGCCATCTGTATGCGGTTGAGCAGATACCCGGGAATTTCCTTGTTGATGCGGACCGGTAACTTCCTGACCTTCTTGAGGATGTCGTACATCAGGTCGGCCGTCTCGTCAGAGGTGCCTGCACCGCGGATCACCTCAACCGCGGGCACGATGTGCCGCGGATTGTACCAGTGAGCGAGCACCACTTTGTCCTGCCGCCTCGTGGTAGATGCGAACTCGCTGATGAGTAAGGATGAACTGTTG
>PWUO01000224.1 GCA_003562555.1 Dehalococcoidia bacterium | reverse complement strand
CCGCAACTCGGTGTACTTACGGTAGTTCCCACGCACGAGGTCTGACGGGTACTTGGTTCGATTCTTCTCCAGCTTGCGACCCACAGTTGCAGCCACATCCAGATCCACAACCGACGCGAGGTTGAGGCACAGCAGAATGACATCGGCCAGTTCCTCGCCCAGGTGCCTGTGTTTTTCCTCGTCCGCCAGCAGCGAAGGTATCTCGTGTTCCCTGACCCACTCGAACAATTCCAGGAGCTCCCCGGCCTCGACGTTGATCGCGATGGCGACATCCTTCGCGTTATGGTACTGCCCCCAGTCTCGTTCCTCTACGAACTCGCGCACCAGGCGTTTAAGTTCACCCGTAGTAGTGGTGTCGTCCGAAAGAGGTTGATTGTCCGGCATCTACAGTCCTCCATGCAGCGGCGTGGCAACGACTCTGCGACATCGGCCGCGTTGTCACTCACACTAGAACGAATCAGCCACCCTGTCAATGGCTGCGCAGGGTGACCTGTGGGGCCGCCCTGCCGCGCGCGGGCAGTGGCCCATCGCCGTCAGGCTGGCAGGCGCGAATCACATCCGCCCTCACGTTGAGGGTACCATCCCGCTTCTGCAGACTGCCCTCAATCAGCAATACCGGGTTGAAGATGCACACCTGCCGGTAGCGCTCATACACATCCGGGCGGATAACCACATTGATTGTGCCATCCTCATCCTCCATGGTTATGAAGGCAAATCCCTTCGCGGTCGGCGGGCGCTGCTTCATGATCACGTAGCCTGCAATTCTCACTACATCTCCATCGTTCAGTCTCATGAAATCCCCACTCCTCACCAACCCATCTTCCGTCAGTTCCCCCCTGAGCACCGCCATCGGATGGTGGCTGGTCGACATCTCCTGTACTGCGTAGTCACACCGCATCTCCTCGAGAGAGCTCATCGAGCGAAGCGTTACAGTATCGCTGGACGACTGCAACGGGAGTTCCCCGGGCCTCTTCTTCTCCACGATGCCGAGTTGCCAGAGCATCTCCCTTCGCGGACGCCCACAGAAGTCAAATGCTCCAGCGAGTACGAGCTTCTCCACTGCGCTGCCCGGAAGTCCCGTACGAAGGGAGAAATCCTCGAGCGACAGGAACACACCCCTTTCACGTTCGCGGGTGATACGCGCAATGGTCCGTTCGCCCATCTCCTTAACGTATCTGAACCCCAGCCGAATGCGCCCCTCCTCAATACGACACACGGCGTCACTCAGGTTCGCGTCAACCGGCAACACCTGGATGCCGTGCCGCTGCGCATCGTGAAGCACTACCTCCGGACGATAGAAACCCATCGGCTGGTTGTTGAGCAATGCACAGTAGAACTCGACGGGGTAGTGGTGTTTCATCCATGCCGACTGATAGCAGATGAGTGCAAACCCCGCCGCATGGCTCTTGCAGAACCCGTACTGGGCAAACCCCTCAAGAGAAGCGAACACTCTGTCCGCACTCCTGGCATCAACACCAATTGCATGCGCGCCTTGCATGAAACGTGCTCGCAACTGTTCGATGGCCTCGACCGACCGTTTCCGGCTCATGGCCCGACGCAACTGGTCTGCCTCTCCAGGTGTGAAACCCGCCAGCGCGACGGCTGCCTGGATGACCTGTTCCTGGAAGAGGATGACCCCAAGCGTCTCATCAAGTATCGGCTCCAGCCTGGGGTGAAGATAGGTCACCTTCTCCAGTCCATTTCTTCTTCTTATGTAAGGATGCACCATGTTTCCCTGTATGGGGCCGGGACGCACAATGGAGACCTCCACCGTCAGATCGTCGATCGACCGTGGACGTGTGCGCGGCAGCGTCTGCATCTGGGCGCGGCTCTCTATCTGGAAGACGCCAATGGTGTCGCAGCGGCATATCATGTCGTACACATCCGCATCATCCTGCGGCAATCCATCGAGGTCCAGCGTCACCCCGTGCCTCCGCTCCACGAGCACACGAGCCTCCTCCAGGAGCGAAAGCATCCTCAACCCCAGCAGGTCTATCTTTATCAATCCGGCATCGGCAACACTGTCCTTGTCCCACTGACAGACAACCCGTCCAGGCATGGAGGCCCGCTCCAGTGGCACGATCTCACTCAAGGGACGTGAGGAGATGAGAATGCCGCCATTGTGAATGGAGAGGTGCCGTGGATAGTCCTCAAGTTGACGGCAGATGGTCAGGTACTCCTGGAATGTGACTTTGCCGAAGTACGGGGCGAATTCCCCGATACCGGATAGTTCTTTCGTTATATTGCGCGAGCCGTATCCGGACCACGATACCGATCTCGCGAGTCGGTCCACCACATGAACCGGCATGCCAAGCACCTTGCCGACCTCGCGAAGTGCGTTTCTCGACTGGAATGTTATGTACGTGCACACCATCGCGGCATGCTCCTTCCCGTACTTCTCATACACATACCGGATGAGCTGTTCACGGTGGGCTGTGGATACATCGATATCGATGTCGGGAATGGAAGACATCTCGTCGTTCAGGAAGCGACCGAGGAAGAGCCGGTTCCTGATAGGATCGACTTTGGTAATACCGAGCACATAGGCGATCACGGAGTTCGCTGCTGACCCGCGTCCCTGCGCCGGAATTCCATGCCGTTCGGCATACTCCATGATGTCCCGTACGATGAGGAAATAGCCGGAAAGCCCGAGCCTGGCGATGAGATCAAGCTCATGGGCCACCCGCGATGCCACCTCCTCCGTCATATCGCCATACCGTCGGCGCACTCCCTCCCGGCAAACGCCCGCAAGATAGCTCTCCGCCGTCTCGCCTTCAGGCAGAGGGTACTCGGGGAAGCGGTAGCCGGAGAACTCGAGAGTCACGTTACAGCGCTGCGCCAGTTCTGCTGTCATGCACAGGGCTGCCGGATATTCGCGAAACAGCGACCACATCTCCTCGTGCGTCTTCAAATAGAACTCGGTGTTCAGCTTCAACTCAGTGCAGTCGTCGAGAGTGCTTCGGGTGCAGATGCAGGTCAGCACGTCGTGCAGGCGGTGACCCTCCTTCCGCGCGTAGTGCACGTTATTGGTCGCCACACAACCGACGCCGCACTCACGCGCAAGAGACGCAAGACCCGAACAGAGGGCAGTGTCCTCCGGATACATCATGTGCTGCAGTTCCACAACAAACCTGTCACGTCCGAAGACCTCGAGATAGCGGCCCGCCGCCAGTTGAGCGGCGCCGAAATTCGAACCGCGCACATACCGCGCCAGCTCGCCTTCCCTGCAGCCGGAGAGACATATGAGCCCACCGGAATGGTCCGCCAGCATATCCCACGTCAGAACGGGCCTGCCCTTCACGCCGGCAAGCTGTGCCGCAGTGATGACGCGACACAGATTCGAATAACCCGCCATATCCATCGCCAGCAGGGTGACGTGGCATCCACCCTGGAGGATGAGTTCCGCACCCACAAGCGGCTTGATTCCCTCGCGCTCACACGCACGGACGAAGCGTACCGCTCCATACAGACCGTCGTGATCGGTGAGCGCAAGTGCCGGCATATCCAGCCCGGCAGCCCGGCGCGCAAGTTCCTCAGGCAATGACGCGCCATCGAGCAATGAGAACGCCGAATGGCAATGAAGCTCTACATATCTCTCCATGGGTCCTCTTCCACCGGAATTACGCAAAGGTGACATCGATCAACATTCGTTGCGCAAACGGTAATTGCTGGATTGTCACGACAGATTTCGCTATCGTTTCGACAAGGAGGCAGCAAATGAACACCGTTGGAAAGAACGTCAAACACTTTCGAAAGAAGCAGGGCATGTCCCAGGAAGGTATGGCTGCTGAGTTGCACGTCACGCGGCAGACCGTCTCGAACTGGGAGACAGGCAAGGCGTTCCCCGATATCGACATGCTGAAACGCATAGCGACGACCCTTGATATCAACGTCAACGACATCATCTACGATGCTGCCGAGAAGAAGCCCGGCCACATCATCAAGACAGTCTCCGCGTGGCCGGTACTCTATACCCCGGTTGTCTTCTTTTTCCTGTATTTCTTCGGAATGATCATCTACGGCCCTCTCTTCGAGAGAACGATTGGGGGCGGTGTTGCCGAGACCTTTCTGTACCCCCTCTACTTTGGACAGATCCTCCTTGCAACGATAATGGTCCTCTGCACCTGCATCGTAGTGGACGAGATCAGGCGACGCGGTGCCCGTGACGGAGAAGACGAATAACGGGACCGTCAGTCAGCCTGGCCCCCACTTCACGAGTCATACGCCAGTCCAACCTTCCGGAGCGCTGGCTGCCTCGAATTCAGCTAGTCGTAGACTCGCTGAAGCCGCCAGCAGCCCTGCCGGATATCCCGGAAAACTTCACAGATGACCCCTCCCTCCAGGCTCACGCGGAAATAGTCCCGCTCCACCGGGCGTTTCCACCATTCCTGCGCTACCCTCCAGTGGCACAACACGTGTTCCACTCTGCGCCACTTCCCGTCGTGGAGGAGTGCTCGCGGCTCGTGAGCTACCGACTCGTCGACCTGCACCCCGGGCAATTCCCACGCCAGCTTATTCACCGCCCCTCCGCCTCATACGACACGAAGGAGTACTGTTCCTCGGGCAATCTGCCACCACGGCGCGTGGCGACCTTCTTCACCACACCCCTCCCATATCGTTGCTGCAACACCGCAACCGCCTCGGAGAACTGCAAGTTCGCTCTGCAGGGACCGTCGAGGAAGGACGACTGACGTCCCTCCTCGGCACAAAGCCCGAAAGCCGTAACCTCCACTCCGGAGACCTGTGCCGAATCCGTGAGCTGCTCGATACGGGAATATACCCGACGCTCCAGGACTGCGGGAGAGGAGGTTGGCTCTTTGAAATGTACCGTCGCCCGCCTCTCCTCTCCACTCTCAAGTCGCAGCAGCATTGAGAGGCTCCGACAGCACTGCCACCGCTCACGAAGCTCATGACACAGCGAATCGAGCATCCGGCGCACCATAACTCGCAACTCGCCACCATTGGCAACAGGCACGTCGAAGCTCATCGAGTGAACGACCTCACGTGCGCCTTGCCACTGCGCCACACCATGGACATCGAGGCCACGAACAAGCTCGAGCATCCTCTGTCCCTCGCTGCCAAACTGCGCCGCCAGCGCGCCCGGGGGCAACTGCAGCAAATCGCCAGCCTGCGAGATCCCCAGCAGGTGCAGCTTTCGCACAGTAGCCTCGGAGACGGGGAGGCGTGCAACCGGCAGTTCATGCAGGAACTCCTGTTCGCCGCTCCCGTCGAGTACCAGCAGGCCGGACATCACCGCCTCCTCTGCCGCAAGGCATGCGGCAAACCGGGAGGAGGCGATGCCACAGGACATCTGAAACCCAGTGCGTTGCTGCACTGCGGCCATCACATCTCCGGCGAAGCGGCGTTCGTCGCGCTCGTACCGAAGCCCCATGAGGATATGCGATGGCGAGACGGCCTCAACGAAAGGGCAGAGCTGCCCCACTTCCGAGAGTACGAGTGAGGAAGCTTCACGACGCTTCTCCTCCTGATACGGCAGAAACACGCCGTCAGGACAGAGTGAGTACGCCTGCCGCAGCGGCATATCCGCCGTCAGGCCGTACTTCGCCGCCTCTTCGGATACCTCGCGCACACGGCCGATCTCGTGATGGTATCCACCGATAATGAGCGGCCGGTCACGAAGGGCGGGATCTGCTTTTCGCTCCACCTGAACGGAAAATCGGGACAGATACAGGCATGCGATCCTCATCAGTCATCTCCATGGCGTGAGCGAGCGAACTTCCGAATCACCGCTACCACACGTCCCTGTACCGTCACGTTCTCCGGATCCACGTAAAGCGGCTCCATCTGCCGGTTGGCGGGCTGAAGACGGACACGGCTCGATTCCCGGTAGATTCGCTTCAGAGTGACTTCGTGTTCGTCCCTGAGCCAGACTGCCACCATATCGCCATCCGTGGCCGACCGTACGGCCTCCATGACGACGATATCCCCATCCATCACGCACGCATCGATCATGGATCTGCCGCGAACCCGGAGGGCGAACAGGTTCTCGCCGTCGCCCACGAGATCCCGGCTGAGATCCAGCATCTCCTCTGCTTCAGTGGCCCAGTTATCCGATTCGGGGACGGGGATAGGCGCTCCTGCGGCGATCACTCCGAGCAGCGGGACCTCTCTGTTGGCCCTATGTACAATTCGAATACTGCGAAACACCCCAGGAGTTCGACGTAACACGCCTTCCCGCTCAAGCACGTTCAGGTGATACTGGGCAAGGTTAGGGGAACTCAAACCGCAACCTGCCACGATGTCACTCACCGAAGGTGAGTAGCCTTTCTCTGCGATAAACGAACGCACGAACTGCAACACTCTGTCACGCGTCCTGCCTCTGCTATCTCGTGTCATGAGAGGTCCTCCGTCTTGATATTGTATGAATATACAATTCACGGAACACAATTGTCAAGGAACGTTACCGGGAGAAATGCAGGATAAAGAGACCGGACGGGGTCGCGGACAGCCTAGTTCAGATCGTCCAGCGTCCGCCT
>PWUO01000053.1 GCA_003562555.1 Dehalococcoidia bacterium | reverse complement strand
CACGCATCTCTTCTATCAGGTCTGCGTCATGCTGCTCGATGAACGGGACGAACGCTTCGACATCGGATAGCAGCTTCTCACGTGGGACACCACCCATGTGCTGCCAGAGGTTCATGTAGAAACCAAGAGTGTCCTTGATCAGTTCAGGAACTGCCTCGCCGTGCTGACGGCCGATCTCCCGCGGCGTTCCCTTGAGCTTGAGTACCGGTACAGTCATACCATCCTCCTCATTGTGCTGAGACCCCATCTGCATCTGCAGTCGAAGGACCGACTGTTGCCGCAGACTCGTCGACATTGTACAGAGTTCCGGCGATGACGGCCAACCCGCGTCACACGTTGTGATACTGCTGCGGTACCTGCTACAATTTCGGGTTGTTGCGACGAAACCCGCCTGAAGAATACGTTCGTACGCAAACTGAAATCCAGGTTCGATGAAGCCACCTGAGAGAACATCTACGTCGGTGAGGATCTCCCGCAGAATCGAGAGGTTGTCGGCTGATTCGGCATTTGTCGTCCTGGCGCGGGCACAGGCGCTGGAAGCCCGGGGCATCAACGTGATGCACCTCGAGATAGGTGAACCGTGCTTCGAGACTCCGCAGAACATCTGCGAGGCTGGCCGCCAGTCCATCAGTGAGGGCCTTACACGATACTGCAACTCTCAGGGTATCGTATCGCTGCGTGAGGAGATCGCACTCGAGGTTCAGAGAAGCCGGGGTGTGAAGATTCCGATTGAGCGAATCATAGTCGGCTCTGGAGCCAAACCGCTCATCTTTTTCACAATCATTGCGCTTCTTGAAGACGGAGATGAGGCTGTCTATCCGGCCCCTCTGTTTCCGGTGTTTCAGTCCGCCGTTGCCTTCTCGGGAGCACGCCCTGTTCCTGTGCCGCTACGTGAGAACCTGGACTTCCGATTCGATATGGATGAGCTTCGCGGGCGTATCACGCCGCAGACCAAACTTATCATCCTTAACTCGCCACACAACCCGACAGGTGGGGTACTCACCGCGGAGGACGTCGCCGAGATTGCATCGCTTGCACGTGAACGCGACCTGATAGTCCTGTCCGACGAGGTATATGACCACATGTACTACGAGGAACCACCGGCGAGCATCATGGCGCTGAAGGGGATGGACGAACGTACGGTACTGGTGTCCGGGTTCTCAAAGACGTATGCGATGACGGGATGGAGACTCGGCTACTCCGTCATGCCGGACTGGCTCGTGGAACCTGTGGTACGCCTTATTAACAGCAGTGTGTCGTGCACACCGCAGTTCGTCCAGATGGCCGGTCTGGAGGCACTCACCGGACCGCAGGGCGACAGCGCTGAGATGATGCGCATACTCAAAGAGAGGCGAGACCTCATGATCCAGGGATTGAATCAGATTCCCGGGATGACTTGCCGAACGCCTCGTGGGGCATTCTACGCGTTCCCCAATATCTCGCGCCTTGGCATGACCTCAAGCGAACTGGCCACTCTGTTGCTGGAGGAAGGTGGCGTGGCAACCCTTCCCGGTACCGCATTTGGTCCCGAGGGCGAGGGCTACCTGCGACTGTGCTTCTCCACGTCTGAGGAGAACATTCGCGAATCTCTCAGACGAATTCGCGAAGTCGTCTCCAGTCTTGTCGCCGACTAGGGCTGAGACTATCAGTCCTTTACTTCCAAGACTTCCCTGCATCGTGAACCCTGGGGCTCACATAGTTGCGTGCTACTCGGCCACAAGATTTCGGAACGCAGCCTGTACGAGTTCAGGCAGAGCGGGGTGAATGTGCAGTGCCCGTTCGATCTCGGCGATGTGCCCTCCAGACGTCATCGCGTTGACCACCTCCTGTACAATCGATGGTGCGTGGGGGCCAATGACGTGGAAACCGAGTATCCTGCGCGAACCCTTCTCGACGATGGCTTTGGCGAATCCATCTGTTTCCATCATGGCCTCACCTGTGGCGGTATCCATGTACCGTGCCCTGCCGATGAGAATGTCGTGTTGTTTGTGAGCCTCATCGGACGTAAGGCCGACGGCCGCTATCTGCGGATATGAATACACCGCATGTGGCGCAGCCGTGTAGTCCATAGCCTTGCGCTTGCCTCCGAAGGCGTTCTGTGCCGCGACCGTCGCCTCAATATTGGCGATGTGCCGGAACATGTAGCGCCCGTTGACGTCTCCAACGGCGTAGACACCAGGCATGCTGGTCTCCATATAGTCGTTCACTTCCACGAACCCATGTGCATCCGTTCTGACGCCGCTCTTTTCAATCTCGAGTAGATCCGTAGTTGAGCTTCGGCCAGTGGCGAGCATGACCGTATCGGCGGTCACCGCAAACCTGGCTCCAGAGCGGCGTTCGCGCACCAGGAGCCGTATGTCCCTCAGGCTGTGTGAGATCTGTTCGATCTCGATGTCCGTCAGAACCTGCATACGCTTGCGCAGTGCGTGTTTCAGCAACGCGGCAACCTCAGGTTCTTCTCCCGGAAGCAAACGCTCGGCCGCCTCGATCAGCGTGACCGAAGTACCCATTGCAGCAAAGAAGTGTGCATACTCCACACCGATGTAGCCTCCGCCTATGATTGCCATACTCCTTGGCCGGGTGGTGAGCTCCAGGAGCGTCTCGGTAGTCAGGAAGTCGATCGTTTCGAGTCCCGGTATGCTGGGGATGGAAGGACGGGAGCCGGTTGCGATGAAGAACTTCTCTCCTGCAATGCGCGTTTCACCGACCTCCATCTCATACTGGCCGACGAACCGTCCTGTTCCCTCGTAGAAGTCGAGCCCGCGCAGTGCGGTGAAGGAGGCACGCAGGCTCGACTGAGCGTCCTCGACGCTGCGCCGCATCCGCTCCATGATCCCCAGGAAGTCGATGTGGCTGACATGCGCGTCAATGCCGAGCCTGCTGGCCTCGGCGATCTCAACGATCCTGTCCGCAGGAAACATCAGCAGCTTCGAGGGGATGCAGCCGAGGTTCGGGCATGTGCCGCCGAGTGGGCCTTTGTCGATAAGTGCTGTCGAGAGACCTCTGAACACGGCCTCATACGCGATGAACATGCCGGAACCCGACCCAATGATTACGACATCGTACTTCTTCATGCGTCACCCCGCTTCCAATATAAGTGGCCGGCCTGACAACTCGATGCCAGTGTGCAGTGCGTCAGCGTCTGCCTGATTTCTTCAGTACGGCCTCGATGCGCGCCTTCAATTCCGCTGCGGGCATGGCGCCAACGGCCACATCAGCGATGAGTCCACGATTGAAGAAGATGATGGATGGGATGCTTGCCACCTGGTATCTGCGTGAGGCCAAAGGGTTCTCGTCCACGTTCAATTTGCAGAACTTCATACGTTCCGCGTACTCGGAGGCGAAACTCTCGGTGATCGGGGCAAGCGCCCTGCATGGTGCGCACCACGGCGCCCAGAAATCGACCAGGACCGGGAGGTCGGCCTTCAATACCTCGTGCTCGAAACTGGCATCGGTGACTGCGTTCACAGACCCCGCAGTCGACGTATGAGGACTGACCACCACATGAATGAGGATGTCGCCATCGTGTCCGTCAGTGATCCGCTGCGCGTTACGCAGCCGTACTATTTGGTGGTTGCGCGCGCCTGCAGGTATCCGCACCTCAAGTCGCTTGCCATTCCGCGTCAGAACTTTGGTCGCACCGGCCTGTGCCTCGTCATGGGACAGCGCGAACTCGTAAGAGACTAGCTGCGGAGTATCTCTGCTGCTCTCGTCCTCATTCTCCATGGTCGGTCATCCTGCCGGGTTGTACGCCTGTGGAGCGCCACGTCTTCGTGTAGTGCGTTAGGCGTCTGAATCCGGCGCTATATCTGTTTCAGAGGTTGTCTTCGGCTTCAGTCGCAGAGTACGCCTGACGAGCTCCTTATCGTGCTCGTAGTCAATGACGCGCTGCAGCATAATCTTCTGTGCCTGAACGGGTCCCGCACCGTGCCATGTACCGACACCATGCATGCCTGCCGTCCAGTTCTGCAGGTGTTTGTGCACTTTCATTACGTTCTCCGCCGGCTCATCCCCGCCGAAGCTGTAGAACTCCTCCACGTACGCTCGTGTCTCGGGATTATTCAGTTCCTTGAGCGACGGCAGCGTGACGATGAGACCTCCTCCGATGTCACCCGCAAGCGCCATGACGCGCCAGAACGCGTTGCACACGTTCAGCTTCGCGACGTTGCCCATGAGTTCATCTGGCAGGAATACACCGGAGCCAACCGGTTCTTCAGAACCCTTATACGCAGCCGAGACACCACACGCCCTGCACGTCTCCCTCAGTGAAACCATCTCAGCGAGCTGCTCGTTGATGTGGGGCACGTTCTGAAGTCCTTTGTACTCCTGGATGAGCTTCGCGCTGCCGATAATCTGATTCATGAAGCCGACCTTGCAGGTTCCTCCACAGGTCATACGATGCGTTCTGGCGAAGCGGGTGACGAACTTACCCGAGTAGTCGTGTTCCCCACAGTGGAACACCCTGTCCCAGGGCACGAACACGTCCTCAAATATCACCATCGATGTCTCTCGCTGTCCAAACAACGGGTTGCCGAGCTCCTCGATATCATCAGAGACTTCCCTTTCGGCAGAGTAGGGCGTGTACTGACATACGAATGTGATTCCCGGTGCATCGGGAGGCGTGGCAAACGCCACTGCATAGTCTGCCTCTCCCTCCGAATGCGCAGATTGGGGCAATACCATTATCTCATGGCTGGCGAAGCCGCCGCTGATGTTGATCTTGGCGCCACGGACCACGATCCCCTTGTCGTTCTTGTCGACGATCTTCACGGAGAGATACGGGTCTGGCCACTTAAGTGCCCGTTTGTTGCGCTGCCCCCGAGGCTCGGTCAGTGCACCGGCAACCGACAGGTCGTTCTGCTGCACCCATTTCAGATACTCAACGAATCGAGGATGGTACGAGGTGCCGAGATCGCGGTCCATTTCCCACGTGGTACTCCATGCAGCGTGGAAACAGTCGAGTCCCACGCATCTGTAGATACACGTGCCAAGGTTCTCGGAAGTGAATGTGCCGGCCTCAGCTTTGCGGATGAGGTCGTCGAGATTCCGGCACACGTAGGTGTATCTGTTGACGGTGTCGTTGATAAGCGGCGAATAGGCCGTCATGATGTCCCGGCTGGCAGGATCGAGGGCCCACATGTAGCTGGCCTTGTTCGCCTCGACGACGGTACGGGTGTTGGGGTTATCCAGAACGCTTTCCACGCGCTTGCCGTTCATGAAGACACGTGGTTTGAGTGACTTGAGGCTCTCCTCGAATTGCTCAGGCGTCTTGAGTGCCATGGGTTCCTCCTTACACATAGCAGGTGCCACTGCGCATCTGCCAGTCGGCCCGCGTGGTTTGCTCCGTCGGCGTGTACTCTAGCATACCTTGAAGTTCGCGTGTCGTACGAATAGAATACACTGAGGCCCGGATTGAACGTGGTCTGTAGTGGCAGGATGAATGCAGGTGACCGGGTAATCCCGTGCATTCGTCTCAACCAAATACGACGGGAGAGGAGTCGACATGATACTGGCGAAAATTGACCAAGGTGGCAAGGAGCAATGGACTATCGTCGAGGAGGATCAGTTGTACGCACTGGAAGGCGACCTGTATGGCAGCTTCTCCAGAGGCGCCGAAGTTGGTTGTTTGTCTGACGCGCGATTGCTGGCGCCCGCTGATCCCGAAACCATAATCTGCTGCGGCTTGAACTACATGGACACCGTGCGCCAGATGGGCGTCGAAGTGCCGAAGGAACCGGCACTGTTTTTCAAGCCGCGCTCTGCGCTCGTGAATCCCGGGGAAGATACCTGTTCCCTTCCCATCGCATCGGACACGCGATACGAAGCGGAATTGTGCGCGGTAATGAAACGTGAAGCGTGGAGAGTCGCTGAGGCCGAGGCCCTTGATTACGTCCTGGGATACACCTGTGGTAATGACCTGACGCTCTGGGACCTCATTGAACGAGATGGACGGCTGACCCGGGCAAAGGGCTACTTCAAGTCAGCTCCGCTCGGTCCAGTGTTGGTCACTGACTTCGACCCTGCAGCCGTGCGCATTCAGGGTCGCGTAAACGGCGAAACCAAGCAGGATGGAACGACGAGCGACCAGATATTCAGCACTGCAAGAATCATCAGTCATGTGAGTCAGTTCATGCCGCTGCGACCTGGGGACGTGGTGTTCACCGGAACACCGTACGGCGGTCACTGTCCTGTCCAAGTGGGTGATCTCATTGAGGTTGAGATCGACGGCATTGGTGTGCTTCGTAACAGAGTTGTTATGGCCTGAACCTGCCGGTGCCAGGTGACGTATGTGATTTCGTTTACCGTATACAGGCACGTTTGTTTGCTCGCTGCAGCCCTTGCGGTGCTACACTGACAGTGGTAGGAGCCAGGGGATCGAAATGAGCGATACACCAGAGAAGACAACAGAGGAACAGAAGCCACGGAAACGGAATACTGAGGCGAAGGCAGCGGCGGTGGTTGGCACTGTTGCAGTATTGGCCGTCCTGGTGGTGATCGGTATGAACGCGGGTTGGTTGACCGCGTCGCCTCGCGAGAACGATAACGGCAGCGTGGAACAGCCGCCCCCTGTCGATGCCGTGCCTCCGGAAATCGTCAGCCTCACTTCTTCTGCCGCACAGGTGTCACCAGCGGGCACGGCGGCTCTCAAATGCGAGGTGGAGCACCCCAGCCCGGGTGATCTGATCTACACATGGTCGCCCATGGGCGGCGTCATACATGGTGAAGGCTCCGAAGTCCAGTGGATCGCTCCCGACAACGAAGGCCTGTTCCGCATCGTCCTGACGGTGGACGATGGCCTCGGAAACACGGATGAAGGCTCGCTCACCGTTCGTGTCAGGGTGAACCGGCCGCCGGAGATACTGGCCATGGAGTCCAGAATCGCTGCGGATAGCTGGATACTTCCCGGAGCCTCGGTTGTGGTGTGGTGTAAGGCGGATGATCCCGATGGTGACGCATTGACGTACAGGTGGGCCGCTACCGAAGGTGAACTGTTTGGCCAGGGAGATTCAGTCGTATGGGTTGCTCCCGATGCAGTGGGCACCTACTGGGTCACGGTGTTCGTGTCCGATCCCCATGGTGAAGAATCCCGGCGCGCAATCCCGATAACGGTGAGTGCTGCCAGACCACCGGAGATCGATGGATTCTTACTCCGACCTGTTGGTCACAGCATGCTGATGGCCCATGGCGACGGATGGAGAGTTTTCATCGAACGTCCGTGTACAATCGAAGCGTTCGTTGATGATGATGCCCTCGAGTACACATATGAGTGGAGTGCCGACAGGGGGACGCTTACTCCTGATGGACCAAACGCGGTGTGGCAGCCGCCTCCGACCAAGGGCGATGTCACCATCGTCCTCAAGGTGAGTGACGCCCATGGCAATACCGCCAGCGCCAGTGTGTACGTGTACGTCACGGATTGTGCCCTTTGTTTCGGTTAGTAGGTCATGAAAGCCGACCCGGTGCACGCCATACCCTGAACTACTGTGCAAGTTCGTATGACACCGTCCAGTTGCGTATCGTCACACCGAGACGAAATCCACGTGGCGCCAGGTCTGGGTGTGAATTGGAAGTAGACGGACGATGACCGAAATCAGCGGCCAGACCCCGACGCCTTCGAATACGCGACATCGCCTTAGCCGCAGGAAGGCCGTGCTCATCACGCTTGTCGCTGTAGTGGGCGTCCTGGTTGTGGTCGCCGGTTCGAACCGTGAGCACTTGTCGGTCCACTCTGACGTTGCAGTGCCGACACCCGATGCGAGTCCTGCGCAGTCGACCGATGTGAACCGACCTCCGGAGATCCTGGGTCTGACGGCTGCCACCGATCGTGTTCAGCCATTCGACCTGTGTGATATCGTCTGTGAGGCGATTCATCCCGATGGCCGTGATCTCACATACGAATGGTCTGCCAGCGCAGGGTCGATCTTCGGTGAAGGTCCCCAGGTCGAGTGGGGGTCTCCTATATCGGAGGGCCTGTATCGCGTCTCGGTAGTGGTCAGTGATGATCACGGTCGTAGCGCCGAACACTCCATATCCCTGCGTGTCAAAGCGAACGCGCCACCTCAGATCCTCAGCATGTCATCGGACGCGGATTGGCTGTCCGGTGGCGACAGCGCACGCTTCTGGTGTGAGGCGATGGACCCCGACGGTGATGATTTCACCTACGAATGGTCTGCCACAGGAGGGGAGATCTTCGGACAGGGTGACGCGATCATCTGGCTGGCGCCGGACGACATCGATTCGTACTGGATCACTGTCACTGTGAGAGACGTGTACGGTGGAGAGGCCAAGAGAGCCCTCCCCATCAGTGTCACGCCGGTTGAGCCACCGGAAATACAGGAAATGATCGTTGAACCTCTGAACACGAACATGTTCAAGAGCCATGGCGACTCTTGGACCATTTTCCAGGGGCGATCGTGCAGTATTGAATGTGTGGTGGCAGACGGCGACGGACCGTTCACTTATGAATGGAGTGCCGACTACGGCACGCTTACTAGTGATGGCGCAGTAGCGAACTGGGAGGCTCCGAAGAGCGTGGTGGGGGCTACTATCGTCGTGGTGGTCAGCGACGCGGATGGGAACAGATCGACCTCCAGTGCGCTCATCTACGTGGAAACCTGCACCTGCTCGTTCTAACTGGATGCAATCCGGTACAGTATGTGCCCGTCGCGCATGATGCTCCGAACCACTCCCCTGGCCTCCAGGTGCTGCAGATGGGCAATCGTCTCCCCGGTGGCGAAGAGCTTCTGCACCGGGTGTACGTCATCCCACCGGTCGTAACGGAGATCCCACGTTATCAGCGGGGTCGTGGCGGCGGCGTCCTTCTCACCGTCGCGCAGCGCTGATATCACCTCCCGCAGACGCTGCTCGTGATGCTCTTTGAGCTCCCTGATCCGTCCGTCGCAATCGTCGATCAGTGAACGGTGTCCAGTCAGCGCACGCTTCAGGCACAACCGGGACACCCTGTCGAGACTTTCCAGGTAACAACCCAGTGGATCGGTCATACCCGTCCACATGGTGATGTTCGGAGTGATGTCGCCAAGCATATGATCGCCGCAGAAAAGCATGTCATGACCCTCGATGAGCAGGCACATGTGTCCTGGCGTATGACCTGTCGTCTGCACGCACCGCAATGAGTACCCTCCCCTGTTCAACAGATCACCATCATGAACGATAGTGTAGGGAAAGTCCGTCTCCGGTCCATAGATGCGCCCCGGATGGCGAGCCATCGCCTCACGGGAATCCCGTAATGGAAGGCCGTGTTGCTCGTAGATCCGGCCCATCCAGTCCCAGTATTCCTCGTCTGGGCGAGCCAAGGGAAGGTCAGGCTCGTTGAAATAGATGGTGGTGCCGTTGCGCGCGAGGGTTGCAGCAAGTCCGAGATGATCAGCGTGCAGATGGGTTACGAAATAGTCGACCGAGTCCGGGCTTTGACCGATTTCGCGTAACAGCGCGAGAAACGTCTCTCGACACTCGGAGCGATTGAAAGCCGTGTCGACCACCAACGGTCTTGACCCGTCAAGTATGACGTACGAATTTGTCGCCTTAAGAGGGCTCTTGGGAAGTGGTACTTCCATGCGGACGATGCCGGGCAGTATCTCTTCGATCACGACACTCCTTATGTCAATCCGCGGTCGACCGTCACGTAGTGTACCGGTCGCCTGTCAGCACAATGTGCGCACCGAGATGTATTCGAAGTCATGAGGCTCATGTGCAGGGCCGCTTTGCGGCGAAGCAGTCGATTCTAATACGTGTGAATAGTGGAGGACAAATGATTCTTTCGCCGGTGCGCATTCTCATTGTAAACCGACAGAATCAATATCAGTCGGGACATTTCCGGGCGGTCCCGTGATCGGTACGTGTCGTCAGTGTGAGAGCACCCTGCATGCGATGCCGTGGTGCTGCAGCGTGAGTTGTACATTGGCGACATGGTGGACTGAAGGTGGGGCCAGCCCCGCGAGCCCATAGTGTCGCTGCAACAGCCGATACTTGTGCTCACCGTAGCGATGATAGGGCACGATCTCAAGTGCAGGCGTCCTCGGCAATTGACGCAGCAACTGAGCAAGCGCATGGATATCCCGGGGGTGATCATTGCAGTCAGGCACCAGTGGGTACCTGACTGTGACATCGTCGTGTTGTTCGAGAATGGAAGACAGGTTGCGGAGAATCAACTCGTTCTTCACTCCCGTCAGGTCATGGTGCCGCTACGATACAGGATGCTTGATGTCGAAATAGATGTACCGCACGGCCATAGCAATGGACAGGAACGATTCCGGATCGGCATAGCCGCAGGTTTCAATGGCGCTGTCGATGCCGTGTCCACTGAGGCTGGCGAGGAGGGCAAGCGCGAACGCAGGCTGTGATGTCGGCTCTCCGCCTCCGACGGTAACGCCCCCTCCAGACCTCCTGTAGAACGGCATGTCTCGCAGTGCAACCGAGACTACCTCCTCGACCGACATGACGCGCCCGCACAAAGTGCGTGCAGCCGAAGGACATGCTGCAACGCAGGCGCCGCAGTGAGTGCATAGTGATACCGAGTAGATGGGAGTGTGCCCTGGCTCACCCTTCAGTGCGCCATGAGGGCAGGCGCGGACGCAGTTGCCGCATAGGATGCAACGCGTGTGATCGAACAGCAATTCAGGAGACTCGTCCTGAGATTCAGGGTTTGAGCACCAGAGACAACGTAGAGGACAACCCTTGAGAAATACCAGTGTACGCAGACCCGGACCATCCTGGAGCGAGAAACGCTGCACGTCGAAGACACAACCTGCTGTCGCTGCAGTCATCTAAAGCCCATGTTCGGTTCTTCTGATGATGTCATCCTGGACATCACGGTGCAGTTGAGTGAAATAGGCGCTGTAGCCAGCCACACGAATCAGAAGGTCGGAGAACTCTGCCGGACATGTTTGTGCCTGACGCAGTGTCTCGCTATCCACCACGTTGAATTGAGCGTGCCAGCATCCGACATCGCAGAGTCCCCGGACAAACGCAGCCATACGATGGAGGCCTTCCGAATTCGCCACGGACTGTGGTGATAATCTGAGGTTCAACAGGGTACCGTTTCTCAGCGCGGCTGGATCCAGCTTGGCAACCGATCGCGCAATTGCCGTAGGTCCAAGGTGGTCGCTGCCCGAAGACGGTGATGAGTTGTCGGCCAGCGGTTGCCCTGCCTTCCGTCCGCTCGGCAAGGCGCCAACGACACCTCCAAACGGGATGCCTGCGGTCACGGCAATGATCCCGGCCTGCGCCTGGCCGCCAAATACGTTGCGATACTTCATCACTTCGCGATTGCCGAACTGGACCGCGTCACGAGTGATCAGATCCACGTAGTCATCATCGTTGCCGAACTTGGGCGCCTCGCGAAGGAGCAAAGCGCGCAGGTCGTCGTACCCTTCGAAGTCATGTCCAAGTGCGTCGAGGAGTTCCGCCATGTCTATCTTTCGTTCATCAAACACGAGCTTCTTGATGGCAGCAAGTGAATCGCCGGTATCGGCAACGCCGATCTCATTGACCGCCGGGCCGAAATTATAACGGGCTCCGCCCTTCTGCAGTGGCCGGCCCGATTCGATGCAGTCCTCTGTAAGTGCCGAAAGAAATGGTGAGCACAGCAGCTCGCTGTAGGCGGTCTCCGCGATCGCGTTTACCACAAACATGTGACGAACGAGGTGTGCCAGTTGTGCTTCGTAGGCGCGAACCACCTGCTCATAACTGGCAAAGGCGCAGGGATCTCCCGTGCGGAGGCCGACCTGTGTGCCGGTACGTCTCCACACGCCATCGTTCAGAGCAAGCTCGAGTGCCATCGGCAGATTTATGAAACCTCCGGTGAGGTGTATCCCCTCTTTGGCCTGTACACGGGGTTCGACACAACCCATGATCGCAAAGTCGCGGGACTCGTCGAGGCTCATCCCCTTGCAGGCCATTGAGTACGCTATGAGATCTTCGTTGTAGAACTTTGGGTGCCCGGTGCCAAGTCTGGCAAGTTCGCAGGCTTTGATAATAAAGGCCTCGGGTGTATCTGAATGGATCCGCACCGATATGTCGGGTTGCACGACCCTGAGGTCGATCATCGCATCGAGGCACAGATAGGACAGTTCGTTGGTTGCGTCCAATCCATCGGCGCGCCGTCCCCCGAGGTTGAGGTTCTGCCATTGGGGCACACCGGTGTAGAACTTCGAGGTGTCCCTATTCACGAACAGCATGAGTTCAGAAAGCTTCAGGTAGAGGCACTCGATAAGCTCCCGTGCCTGCTCGCGGTCCTCATCGCCAAGGTAGGGCGCCATGTACTGATCGAATCTGCCGGGCGACAGTGAATGGCCGCTCTCCTCGATGCGTATCGCAAGGTGCGTGAACCAGAACGACTGCATCGCTTCGTGGAAGCTGCGTGCGGGTTCAGCAGGGACGCGAGAGCAGATCTCGTGGATGCGCAGGAGTTCCGCCTTGCGCACGCCGTCAGGCTCCTGCTGCGCCATCTCCAGTGCGAGCTGTGCGTAGCGTCCGGCGTAGATGGGCAGTCCTTCCAGTGCTCGACGAGCTGACTTCAGGAACACCATGGCGGAGGCGCTTTCCGGATCGGCCAGGTCAAGAGCAGCCGCACGCTTATCGATCTGGGAGATGATGCCGTTGACACCGAGCTCCAGCACTTTGCGATAGTTCGGCACCACCGTTCCGATTCCCTTCTGGATCAGCGAGTAGTTGTCAATGATACCTGTGGATCTGGTGGGCCAGACGTTCGGGTCGAGGTAGATCAGTCGTGCCGTTTCCGGTGGGCATTGGAGGTACAGTCGCTCTGCTATTGTTCTTCCTTTCCAGTATGGAAGTATAGACTCACGTACCTCTGCCTTGTCTGAAGGCGACATCTCGAGAGGATCCCATTCCCTGCTCTCGACTCCGTCCAGTTCTGCCTCAATCCACGCCGCCTGTACCTCGGGGTACAACTGGGCAGCGCGTGGCCGCCACGTAGGACTGCCCACGATCAACTCGCCGGGGGCGATGCTGATAGGCAGATCTGTGAAGAGGCGGTGCATCGCAGTGCCCCACACCGTCACCAGTGGCTCGCCTGCGTGTTTCTGGTGTACGCTGGTTACGATGCGGGCGCGCATTATGTCGACTGAAGGTGTCTCCCCCACTGCCCGCTGTCTCAGTTGCTCCACGCGCGCGTTCATAGTGCGTCACTCTGGCTCAATGTAGGTGTCGATTATCCTGTCCCGTACTCGCAATGGTAACACGCTGCCACATTCAGTGTTCGTGTTGTGCGGCATTTCGCCTTTGTGTTATGGTTCCAAGGGGTACTCCCACTCATGCGCCCCGCATGAGGACCGTCATTTCTCAGGAGGATTAGACGATGATTACTGGCGACCAGTTCAGGGAGCGGCTCTCAAAGCTAAAGCCGAACATCTACATGGGCGGGAAGATTGTCGACCGGTTTGATCCGAAGCTCGTGGGTGGCGTAAATGTGATGGCAAAGACGTATGATTTCGCATTCGATGATGCCTTCGAAGGTATCGGCACTGTGAAGTCTCACCTCACGGGTGAAACGATCAACAGGTTCACCCACATCCATCAGAGCGTGGAGGATCTGTTCAACAAGCAGAAGATGACCCGCCTCTATTGTCAGGATGTTGGTGGATGCATTCAGCGGTGCATGGGTGTTGATTCGCTCAACGCACTCTCCGTGGTGACCTATGAAGCCGATCAGAAGTATGGCACTAACTACCATGAACGGTTCATTAACTTCATGAAGAAGGTCCAGGATGAGGACCTGTCGCTTAACTGCGCGCAGACAGATGTGAAGGGGAATCGGCCATGGCGACCCCATGAACAGAAGGATCCCGATCTCTACCTCCGTGTAGTCGAGAGGCGGGATGACGGCATCATCGTGAACGGTGCGAAAGCGCATAATTCGTGCTCGGTATACGTGGATGAGATTGTCGCGATTCCGACCCGCAACATGACTGCCGAAGAAAACGATTGGGCTGTTGCGTTTTCGATTCCATCGGACTGGGAAGGGGTGACGCTTATCAATGCGGCATATGCACCTACCAGGCGTAAGCAGCTACAGGCGCCCTTCTGCGAGATCGGCATGAGCCACTCGATCACGGTGTTCGACAACGTGTTCGTGCCCTGGGAGCGGGTGTTCCTGTGTGGTGAAGCCGATATGGCTGGCAAGCTTGCGCTTCTGTTTGCGCTCTATCACCGCCACAGCTACACCGGCTGCAAAGCGGCCGTATCGGAGATCTACGCAGGGGCGACAGCGTTGGCTGCTGAGTATAACGGCATCGATCGAGCGCAGCATGTGCGTCATCAGCTCGCGGACATGATCCAAGTCGTTGACCTTATCTACGCCGCCGGCATCGCGGCGGCCGTCAATTCCACCAAAGCAGCTTCAGGAACTCAGATTCCTGATACCAACTACTGCAATGCCGGGCGCATGCTTGCCGGCGATGCGATCTACAAAGAGTACGAGGCGCTTGCCGCCATAGCCGGGGGTCTCGTTGCCACGCTGCCTCCTGAAGAAGACTTCTACGACGAGAAGACCGGTCCCTATCTGGAGAAGTACATCATGCGCAATCCGAACATCTCTGCTGAGAACCAACACAGGGCGTTCAGGTTGTTCCAGGACATGATGGCCTCGGCGTGGGGTGGACACAAGCTGGTGGACTATCTTCATGGTGGTGGGTCACCCGTCATCGAGAAGGTAGCCATCTACCGTGACCACAACATCGAGCACTCGAAGAACATAGTTCGCAAACTTGCGGGCATCGAGTGCGATGCCGATACAAGGTGTATCGATCGCGAGTCACACGCCTGGTTGTAGACACAGTACCGGGATACAAGGAGAGGGGGGCGCATGCCCCCCTTCTCTCATTGGGTCCTCATGGCCCGGTCACTTGCTGATATCCAGTACAATCCGACCGTCACGTATCTCGACGATACGATCGGTCTGTTCCGCGATTCGACGGTCATGCGTCACAATCACGAACGTCGTGCCATACCGCTGGTTGATGTCACGGAAGCGCTCATATGTGGTAGCGGTGTTTGTGGAATCCAGATTCCCTGTGGGCTCATCGGCGAGCACGATACCCGGCTTGTTGATGAGCGACCGGATGATGGCGACGCGCTGCTGTTGTCCGCCGGACATCCTGGTAGCTGGTTTGTGTTTCACCGCCGCAACTCCCATGAGTTCGAACAGTTCGTCCGCCCACTCGAGAACCTCACGGCCGGGGCGCTTTCCGCCGATGACGTGAGGCATGAGCACATTGTCAATGGCGCTGAACTCCGGCAGCAGGTAGTGAAACTGAAACACGAAGCCGATCGTCCGGTTTCGAAGCTCGGCAAGGTCATCCCTCCGTAGAGTACGGGTATATTTGCCCGCAATGACAACCTCGCCGGCAGACGGAGTGTCGAGCGTGCCGATGATATTCATGAGTGTGGACTTCCCGCTGCCGGATTCGCCCACGATCGAATTGAATGAACCTTCCTCGAATACGAGGTCTATGCCGAAGAGAACATGCACATCCGGCGGCCCCTTGTAGACCTTGTCGACCTGCCGCAATGCGATGATCTCGGCCATATGTCCTATCCTTCGCGGATCACGTCGATCGGGTTGAGGCGAAGTGACCTGCTGGCCGGAAACAGGCCCGCTATGCCGGATGCGAGAACGGATATGGCCAGAGTACGCAGAATGAACGCGGGCTCGAATGCGAACTCGATGATCGACTCGCCCCCTGGTGTGGCGAACACGGTGAATGAATACAGCAGACCCAAACCGAGCGAGATGCCTACCGCACTTGCCGCAACGCCTAACAGCAGACCCTGATAGACGAAGATCAGGCTTGCGGCCAGATCCTTAATGCCCATCGCCTTAAGGATACCAAGCTGTCGGCGTTTCTGTAGCACAGTGATAGACAGAAGACTTGCGATGGCTATTGCGACCGATATGATTATCACTCCCTGGATGATGTTGTTTGAGAGTGACTGGCTCTCCAACGCGCTCAATAACTGGCCGTTTTCGTCCTTCCAGTTGGTCACCTCAAGACGCTCCGACGCAAGGAAGGCCTCAATATCCAGCGCCACGATGTCGGCAACAAACACGTCGTTTACCGTTATCTCGATCGAGGTGATCCGATCGCCGAAGCCGAACAGGCTCTGCGCGGTACGGAGACTCGTGACTACCCAGCTTCCATCGATGGCACCGACCCCGAGGTCGAACAGACCGGCGATGGTGTAGTCTACGCGTGCGCCTCCGGGAGTGGTTATCTGAATCCGGTCTCCTGCTGCCAGATCCAGCTTCTCACTCAGTGCCCTGCCGATCAGTACCTGTCCTGTCGACGTGATCTCATGGCCTTCGTAAATCTGATCCGTGATACGGTAGATGCCGTCAGTCGCGGCGGCGTCCATGCCACGGACGATGACCGGTACTGAATCGTTGCCCTTACGCACGAACGCATTCGCAGATGCCGTGACGCCGACCTTACTTGTGTCGTTGAACGCATCCACGCCGGCCACAATGTCGTCCCAGCGGCTGATGGTCACGTTCTCCTCAGCCGACCGTATCGTTACCTGTGGAGAGTTCCCTACCGTCTGCGCGATGAGTCCCTCCTGCAGGCTGTCGATCAGCAGTCCTACAAATACCTGGACAGATATGGCGACGGAGATACCACCAATGATGAGCAGTGTCTGCGCCTTCCCGGAGAGGAGAAATCGCACGGCGATTCTCAGTGGGAGGACCATGGTAGCTCCTGTGCGAATCGCTGAATCTGTGCGTAGTCCTGCGCCAGTAAGTCCGCACCAAGATACTTCGCGCGGCCAACGTCGGTCCCAAATGCCTGTCCGCCAGCGATGATTCTGAAGCTGGCGCCGATATCGGTCCGTAACTGCATCATTTGCTGAATTACGCGGCGCGCGGGTACGAGGTTATAGGGACTCGTGACGCTGACTCCAACGAACACGGGGTGAATCACCGTCACTGCGTCAAGGATGTCCTGTTGCGGTGTGTTGGCTCCCACGAATACAGTGTCGAAGCCCTGAAGGGTGAACAGATCAGCAGCCATCCGTGCTCCCAACTCATGGTATTCCTCGGTAGGGCAGACGATAATGCCAGGGCCTCTGGTTTGATCTCCCGCAATCAGATCACGTGCCTTCATGAGTTCCGGGTAGCAGCACTCGATTACGGTCCGCAGTATCGAAGTGCGCACATGCTCCTCCCAGACGCACAGCCGGCGCTGCCGAAGGGTGCACTGCAACTCCCGGGCGGCCGGCGCCAGTACGCCTTCGTACAAGGAGGGGATGTCGAGCTTGCCCGAACTCAGTGCAGACAGTGCAAATGAGACGCAGCGCCGCTTGTCCTCTGCGTCAATGAGAGGCCGAAAGGCCGCATAGTAGTCAGCCATCACCTGACTGTGATCGGGGACCTGGTTCATGTCTGGTTCGTACCGTCCTTACGTGCACCTATTGTACACGGAGTGTTTCTGAATGCAGCACACGTAGTATGGGGTATTGACAAAGTCGATCCTGACGTCATAGCATGCGATATGTGGATATGCGAATATGCGCATGTCCGCATATTCCATCTGCGATGAGAGAGCTGGTAAGGGCGTGCAAAGCTATATCGGCAGAAACGCGGCTCCGAATCCTGAACATTGTCATGGTCAGGGAGTGTTCCGTGAGTGAGGTCATGCAGTCGCTGCAAATCTCTCAGACTCGTGCCTCGCGCAATCTCGGTGCGCTCTATGACGCAGGGTTGCTCGATTCGCGGCGCGAGGGAACCTGGGTGCTCTACTCGGTGGCTGAGGGTGGTCTAGACGGACATTCCCGTGAGCTGCTCGAGGCACTGCAGAGCATGCTCTCGGAGGATCGTCAGGCACAGGAGGATATCTCCCGGCTGGCCAGCGCTAAGCGTTCCGCCCCCTGAGGGCCTTTCATGCTCGTGTGTGTGCGTCGGCACACACCAAACTCGAATTGAATTGCTGCGACAGGAAAGGAGGCAGGAATGAGAGGACGACTCTGGTGTGTTCGATTACTTCTGCTCATAATCGTGAGCGGCATAGTCCTCAGTCCTCTTGCGGTTAGTGGCGCTGCTCCTTCTTCACAGCCGGTGGGGTGGAATCACAGCCCCTCATCTTTCGCGCTACCATCCTCTCCGGCATACCCCGCAGTGGTCGCGTATCGGGACATGCGTATGAGTCTCGCCAGCCGCAGCTTTGAAAAGGCCGAATTGCTGCTGCAGTTCTCAAACCAGGACGCGGCGGCGATCAACACCATGATCCGCCGCCAGGAATATGTTACCGCGCGAGGTCACTTCATTACGTATCAGCATACGTTCGACCGCTGTATCGCCTGGCTTCTGACTTCTAGCGACATGGGTAACAACGTGTCATACCTGCTTTCCCGCGTGAAGAGTGACCACCTGGCCCAGCAGTCCGCCCTGGCCGAAGCTGTTGAGATGCTCCCGGACTGGGCTCTCGAGGGTGTCGGCGAAACGCGTACACACGTGGCGCAGGAGATTCTCCATGCCATCGAAATACTCGAGGGCGGCGATGCTGCGGCCAGTTACGCCAGACTCATCGTCTCTGCATATCCTGAACTCGCAGTACCACGCGAGCCTGGAGGAACTGCCGAAGAGCCGTCCGTCGAATCTCAGCTCACACAACAGGTTCCTTCCACCGCCGTTGCTGCACAGTCGTCGCCCCCCCCTCCTGATGAGCAACGATCGAATGGCGGGCCGACTATCGAGAAGCTGGTTCTGGCTGATGAACGGATTGATTCGGGCGAGTCGACCATAGTCTCCTGTGTGCTTGCTTCCGCTGATGAGGATCAGGGTAATCTCAGGTATGCCTGGTGGTGTTCACGCGGCAGTCTGGTGACCAACGGGCCGGAGGCGACCTGGTTTGCTCCGGATCGTGATGGAACCTACGAAATAAGCGTGACTGTGACGGACCCAGACGGAAAGAACGACACACGTTCCATACAGGTCAGAGTTGGCAATATCGGCGACGGTCTCAGCGCAACCGAGTTCGAAGTGAAGGGTCATGGAGATCCTGACGGTTCCAACTCGACGGGGGAAGACCCCGCTCCAGTCGAAGACGTTTACACAGCAGTCATTCCTGAGATTGTCTCGCTTACGGCGACTGCTGAGCATCATTACCTCGACCAGAACCTCGGTGGCAACTACGCGATACTCGTCTCGCGAGATGCCGAGGTGCATTGTGAGGTCGTCGACAGCACGGGACTGTCTTTCGAATGGACCGTAACGGGCGACGGTGAGCTCTCAGGATCCGGGGACACTATCCGTATGACTGCCCCAAGCCGACCGGGATACGTCACCGTTTCGGTGACGGTATCCAACGCGGAGGGTGAGGAAGACACTCGCTCACTGACGTTCTATGTGACCTCCTGCACGTACTGCTTCTAGAGTACATGTCGGCGCCCTGCTCATATTCAGGTGTCAGGGCGCCGTATCATGTCTCCCGCACCCGTCCACACTGGAGAACGGTCGGTTGTGGCCGTGTGACGACGTCCTGATACTGTCAACAGGTGTTCAATGGTCCGGCATTCACCGACTATGGCGAGGTACCCGCACAATGACTGATCGGCGGGTAAGCACGTATCTGTGTGCCCTGACTCGAAGGGTAGCGGATTGACTCTATCCCCGTGGGTCGCACGGGAGCGCACTCCGGCCATGGCGGCGTTGCGTCATTCCTTACATCCAGCGCGTTCGAATACGTGACCGGTCGGACGCTCACCGTTGACGGTGGATTGAATCTGCAGTGATGGATTATTCGCTACAGCCTGTGCAGTACGTACTGGTCGTTCATTCCAAGCGTTACCGCACAGGCCACCTGTTCCCGGGGATCGACGCCTGTATATCGTTCGAAGACCTGCGGTTCCACCTGGTCAATGAGGTCCAGAGATGCCGCATCGACTGCGGCCGCACCAGTGCCTGCGAGATAACCCACGTCCTGGCACAGAACCCGACCGGGAGAGCAGTCGCAATCGCAGTTCTCCACGATGTTATGTAACGAGTTCACGTAGACCACATCCATATTTCTGATACACGCCATCGCGCTGATTGCGAGGCCGCGGGCCAGGCTCATGTGCTCGAATTGCAGGGCGCCAGTGGTACATGCCAGCACGCACTTGCCGCATCCTTCGCATGCCCGACGGTTGATGTGCCACTCTGAATCAACGGTAAGAGCACGGGATGGGCAAGCGGGCACGCACAGTCCGCACAGTGTGCAGGTGTGGGCATCGTGAAGTGGCATCGACATACTGTGCACCCGACGTTTGCTGGCCTTGGTCACCCCTCCCATGCCCAGGTTCTTGATGGCTCCTCCAAATCCAGCCTGGATATGTCCTTTCACGTGAGAGAGGACGAGCATACAGTCTGCGTCGTAGATCTGGCTGGCCACTTCAATCGGCACGTCCGCCTCCAGTACTCGTACACCCCTCTCCCCTATTACGACATGGCAGCCAACGTTTGCACGCGTGAAGCCATGTTGCTGGGCCACTCGCTCGTATCCGCGCCGATGGGAGCGATCTCCCGGGTAGGCGACCACCGTATCGAACAGGAATGGATGACCCCGTGCGTGCCGGATGGCATCCGCCACCAGTCTCGCGAGTTCAGGCCTCACGAAACATGGATTTCCCGGTTCACCCATATGCAGCTTTATGGGAACTGTCTTACCGGCGAATCGCCTGAGGTCGATCATCGCCAGTGCGCTTGAGAGCGCCTCCTGATTGGTGGTTGCGTATACGTCTGTTGGTGTCATTCAAAGTCCCGTCGTCTATACTGATCTTGACGCGAGCCTCGCATGTCCTGTGGCGGCGACGCGCATGGGTCGCGACCATTGTATCTGCACACGCGGTCCGTACACAATCGCGCAAATGGAACATGCAAGGCAGTTATCGTAGCGGTGTTGAACTTCACGTTGACAGGGAGGTGACAAGTGAACGTTCATGAGGCTATTCGTATCCGTAGCAGCGTACGTGAATTCCTGCCTGACTTTGTACCTGAGGAGAGCCTGGGCAGGGTACTAGAGGCCGCACGACTGGCTCCATCATCGAGTAATCGCCAGGAATGGAGATTTATCGTGGTTCGCGACGCGGAGAGACGCCGTCGATTATCGTTAGTTGCGAACAATCAGACGTGGATCGCTGATGCTCCGGTGATCATAGCGGCGGTAGCGACGGACCCAAGTTCCGTAATGACCTGCGGGGTGCCGCGCTACGCTGTGGATGTCTCAATCGCAGTGGATCACATCACCCTTGCGGCGGTGGAAGAAGGCCTGGGTACGTGCTGGATCGGCGCATTCTCTCAGGAAGGCGCGCGTGCGATCCTTGGTGTCGAGCCCGATTGTATGGTGGTCACCATGATGCCACTTGGATACCCGGTCTCCGGCAGACGCGTAGCGAAGTCCCGAAAGCCTCTTGAGGCGATCATCAGATACGAGCAGGATAGCCGATGATGGCCCTGCCGTTCGCCACACGACTTCTCAACCGCCCATGCCGTAAGGCGGCGAGGCGACACGAAGATTATCGCTGCATTACTGTGCTCGCTGGAAGTGTGACATGTCCAGTCCCGTCGGCACATCGAGCACTACCGGCACGCCCTGATGGTTCAAACGCAGCGCTTCCTCAAGCGCCGGACGAAGATCAGTCGGACTTTCGACCCTTCGCGCGTGACAGCCGGAGGCACGCGCCACCGCCGAGAGATCAGGCTGCACCTGGAAGGCGGTAGTGTTCCATCCAACAGTCTCCATCTGGTTATGCATCGGCCAACCGAGGGCCGAGTTGTTGAGCACTACCCATGTGCACCCCGCACCGTACTGGACGGCTGTCGGCAGCTCCTTCATGTACATCTGAAAGGCTCCGTCACCGGTAACACAGACCACGTTCTTGTCGGGAGACGCGAGCTTCGCCGCTATCGCCCCAACCACTCCCATGCCCATACAGGTCTGTTCTGCCACGGTGACGCAAGCTGATTCGTCGCCAACGATGTAGTACGGGAAGAAGTAGGACCACGCGTCCTGAGAGCCGTTTTCGTTCACCAGCACGGTCCTGTTGCCGAAAACCGAACTCAACTCGTGAACGACGCGCTTCGCCGGAATCGGGTATTCCGTAGTGCTACACTCTTCGTTGATCTGGTCGAAGAGCAGCCGCTTGTGCGCAATAATGCTTTCGCCCAATTCGGGAGAAGGCTGTGCGCCT
>PWUO01000267.1 GCA_003562555.1 Dehalococcoidia bacterium | reverse complement strand
CGATCTTCGAGTCACCCACCGAGTATGACCTGACAACGTACGTCAAGAACATCGGTGACAACATGTCGAACGTGAATCGTGTCCAGGTGATGGTAGGGTTCCAGCGTGGCACCAACAGGAACGACGTTGCCGACTACATGGAGTGGGAGTCCGCCACGCTCACGGTGACCTACGCTCCACACTGACCGACCGCGGCTGGTCAGCCGATGAAGCAAGGTTGGCCCAGGAATGGGCAGTTCGCGGAGTATGACGTACGCGTTTGGGCTAAGCGCACGATGCTACTTCAGAAGTTACTATTAATTGCGCTGGCCGGCGCCTTCGGCGCGATGGCGAGGTATGGGCTCTCGGGTCTGGTTCTGCGGGTCACCGGCGCGGGCTTCCCGTACGGGACACTTGCCGTCAATGTGGTCGGCTGTTTCCTCTTCGGTCTCGTCTGGGCCCTGGCGGCCGAACGCATGATGGTGAGCCCTGAGGCTCGGACTGTCATTCTGGTTGGCTTCCTTGGGAGCTTCACGACCTTCTCGACCTTTGTGTTTGAGAGTCATTGGCTCATTGCTGATGCCCGCTGGCTGCCTGCTGCGGGAAACCTGCTGCTGATGAATCTCTCAGGTCTTGGGATATTCGTTCTTGGATTGACGCTTGGTAGAGCTATGTGAGGAGACTGGAACGCATGAAGTTGCCGTAAGAGTCTCAGTTGCTTCGTATCTACGTGGGGGATGGAGACCGTCACGATGGGCAGACTTCGGACATGTAGTGCCCTGCACGCAAATAATCGTTGAGACTTGTCGAGTAAGCCGGTTACATGGCATGCTTCAAGTCAAGGTCGGTCATCTGCGCCATCGTGGCGTGACGGGTTGTCTGACAGTTCAGGCGAACGAGGATCTGCATCATGAAGACGACGGACTTTGGATCGGAACTCAGGCGTGTTCTTGAAGACGTAACCGAGGTATCGCTGTACATCTGGGAGAGTGGCTGGGCAGCGTCCAGCGGAGGCAACCTGTCTGTGGGTGTGACCGATCTGCTAACCGCGGAAGACGCTGTTCCCGAGAGTTCGGAGGAGTTCCCGTTGCTCCTGGCGGTCCCCGAGCTTGCGGGTCGTTCGCTGCTGTCGACGGTCAGTGGATCGCGCTTCCGTGATGTTCCAAGACGGCCGGAGCAGGCGCTTATGCTCATTCAGATCTCGACTGAAGGTGACCGGTATCGCGTACTCTGGGGGGCAGAGGGTGGAGGGCGACCAACGATTGAGTTGCTTCCCCATCTCAAGGTGCATGGTTCTCTGCGGTCAAGAGCACCGCAGCAGAAGGTTGTTCTCCACACACACCCCCAGCATCTGATCGCCATGACCCACCTACCGGAATATCGCAATCCGGACTTCGTTCGCGTGCTGCAGACGTCTCAGACAACGGCAAAGGTCTTCCTCAAGGAGGGCGTTGGCATGGCGCGCTACATGCCGATGGGCAGCGAGCAGCTTGCCGAACGCACCGTTGACCTGCTTCGGGGCCGCCGGGCGGTCATATGGGAACGCCATGGTTGCCTTGCCGTCGGCTGCGATGTCTTCGAGGCGTTTGACGTGACTGATCTGATTGAGAAGGCCGCACAGGTCTTTCTGCTCTGTGTAGCCTCCGGGTATGAGCCCAAAGGAATGACCCCTGATGAAGTGGCGGCTCTTGGAGACTGAAGGTCCTTTCGCATGAGGTGTTACCTGCTGACCGTCGTGACTTTGTGGACGGTCGTCTTTGGTACAGGGTGAGCGCATAAGCGCGGGAAACGTCTGATGGCTTTCCTCAGTCCGTTGATGGCGGTACTTGCGCTGGTTGCGGGCATTTTTATCCTGCTGAAGCCCCGTCTGCTCAATTACATAGTAGCGATATATCTGATCGTCGTCGGTGTGCTGGGGTTGATCGGGCCCGGAGGGACCATTGCAGCAGTCCTGGCGCTGGTGGCCGGTATCATCATTCTGGTGGCGCCGGGTTTTCTGAACTTCGCTGTCGCCATCTATCTGATTGTGGTGGGAGTGCTGGGCCTCATCGGGGCTGGTCTGTCGGTGACGGCGTTGCTTGCGCTGATAGCCGGCATACTGATCCTCGTGATGCCGCGCCTCCTGAACTACATTGTGGCGATCTACCTGATATTGGTAGGCATCGTGGGGCTCATCGCGTTCTTCTAGACTGGTCTTGGCCTGTTTGGTTGGCGATGCTTCACTGCTGAGCCTGTGTGAGGAAGTCATGGCCCAGTGGTGGAGGGTCGCACCACAGGCGGCTCGACCGTCGGTATAGTTCCATCACCCACATGTCGGCAAGTGTCCCGTCCGGAAGGTTCCACGAGTCGATGAGTAGCTCGGTCCTGGTGAAGCCCAACTTCTCGTAGGAACGGATGGCAGCGACGTTGTCAGTGAAAACGGTCAGCGCGAGCAGGGACAGCTCCAGTTTCGTGAATGCGTAGACGGCTGCCTTACGTAGCGCCTCGGTACCAAGGCCGCGACCACGATAATCACCGTTCATAATGGCAAGTCCCACCTCAGCACCGGGACTGTCGCTTCGTATTCCTTTCAGGGAGAGGTACCCGACAGGCATCTCCTCCTCTCGGGACATGATGCTGAATGCCACAGTTCTGCCACTCTTGATGTACGGCACGGTGATACTCTCCACGTATGTCATGAATCGTGCGTCCTCGTCCTGGGCGAATGGCTCCCATCCCATTGTGGCGATCAATGTGGGGTCGTCTGACAACGCGAGATATCGAGCGACGTGCTCATCCCGCAGAGGGGCCAAGTGTACGAGGTGATCTTGCTCCATGTGCGGGGGTACTGTATCACAGGTGCCGCACAGTCCTCGTAGGTTACAGAAGTGCTTTGACGCAAGGGGAAGCTGCGCTGTACCATGGCCAGCCTAACGTGTATCAGAAGGGGGCGTTCACGCAGCATGACACAAGCCACACACCTTCAGGCTCTTCGAGAGGCAATTCTGAACATGGACCTGCAGGGCATTGGTGAGATCGCCCGGGCAGCGATGGAGGCCGGTGTCGATCCCAGGGAGGCGATAACGGAGGGAATGGTCCCGGGCATGGTTGAGGTGGGACAGAAGTTCGAACAGGGGGAGTATTTCCTGTCCGAGCTGGTGGTTGCGGGCGAGGTGATGAAGGACGGTATGGCAGTCATAGAGCCATACCTGGCGTCAAGCGGTGGTGAAGATCAGGTCAAGGCGAAAGCCATCATGGCCACCGTGGAAGGAGATTATCACGACATTGGAAAGAATATCGTGGTTACGCTACTGGGAGTGCAGGGGTTCGATGTGATCGACCTAGGGATGGATGTGCCGGCGGCGAAGATAGTTGACGAGGCACGTGTCCACCGGCCGGCAATAATCGGACTGTCGGCGCTACTGAGCACCACAATGGCCCGAATGGGGGAAGTGACAGAGGCTTTGAGGGTGGCTGGTCTCAGGGATGAGGTCAAGGTGATTGTGGGAGGTACCCCGGTTACCCCGGCTTATGCCGACAGCATAGGTGCTGATCACTGTGCGCTTAATGCCATTGAGGGAGTGCACAAGTGTGTTGAATGGCTGGGAAACGGCAAGGAGGAGCGGTAGGATGTCCGCAATGACGCGCCGCGAGCGGATACTGGCTGCGAGTCGGAGACAGGTGGCGGATCGAATACCTTTCTTCCACAACTGGCGCCACTGTCAGCAGGGACGGGTGGAACGCGACTGCCGCAATCGTGGCATGGGTTTGAGCTGGGCGCGTCCCAGCTACACGTGCACGTGGCATGGAGTGGAGGTGACCGAGACCTATGAGTCGTTCACAACCGCCTCACAGACGCTTCGTCGTACGTTCAGGACACCGGTGGGCACCATTTCACAGGTTGAGAAACGCGAACCGGGTGTGGGGCAATGGCATGGCATGCGAAGCTGGCGCGATGTTACTCCCTGGCAGACCGAACGTGCGATCAAGGGGCCTGAGGATTACAAGGTCCTCAAGTACATGTACGACAATCTTGAGTTCAAGCCGGACTACTTCGCGCTGACCCAGGCAAAGGACTGGCTGGGCGACGACGGCGTTGTGCTTGATCAGGTGGTGCACGTGGGGCTGCAGTTACTGATGATCGACTGGGTTGGCAGCGAGGGAGGCCGTTTCTTCGTGCATCATGCGCGGTACCCGGACGCGGTTGAAGAGGTCTTCGAATCCATCAGCAAGGCACACGAGCCACTCTGGGAGATAGGCGCAGATTCTCCTGCGGACGTGTTCTGGCTGTGTGACAACATCGATGCGGTACTGGTGAACCCGAGGCTGTTCGAGAAGTACTTCATGCCCGAGTGGGACAAGTGTTGTGTCCGGATGCACGCCAAGGGCAAGCTTGTGGCGGCCCACTGTGACGGGCGAATGGCTCCGCTCAAGGATCTCATACCGCGGACGTCCATCGACATCATCGAAGGTTTTCACGTGCCACCCATGGGAGATCTGTCGATCGGCGATGCACTCACGCTATGGCCTGATAAGGTGATCTGGACCGGATTCCCGGGGTCCGTGTACGCGCTTGGTCCTGCTGAGACAAGGGCACAGGCCCTGTGCATGCTGCGGGATGCGGGCAACGGTGAACGCCTTTGTTTGGAGATGTCCACCGAGAACCAGGTGTCGGATGAGAACCTGATGGCACTGACCTCGGTGCTTGAGCATGCACGCCTGCCGCTGACGACCGAGCAGATTGACGAGATTGAGCGGTTACTGAAGTAGAACGCGGTCTTCCCGGCATCTGTCGGTCGCGTGGATGCGGACATGCCGGTCGGGAAATCGGCGTCAGTGGGACCGCTGTGTTGTTGCCCCCGCAGGGTGGGATTTGCATTAAGTGGTTATGAACGAAACGATGGACTACCGTCAGGTTTACGTCGATGCCCACGCGCACCTCGACGAGTATCCGGACACGTGGCTTGGCGTCGTGTTGCAGCAATTGGAGGACGAACGGATCGCCACCATCAGCACGGCCATGGCTCCCGGGTCATACGAACGTGCGCTCGAGATTCAGCAGCGCTGTCCCTGGGTCTGCGCCACGCTGGGCGTACATCCCTGGAATGCCCAGCACTTTGTGGCCGAGCTTGAGGCGATCCGTCCCTCTCTTGAGGGAAGTCCCATGCTGGGGGAGATCGGACTCGATTTCCGTAACGTGCGCGATCGATCACTGTATGACGCACAGGTACGGGTGCTGGAGTTCTTTCTCTGCGCTGCAACCTCACAGGATAAGGTGATCAATGTGCACACGTCAGGCGCCGAGGCTGAGGTGGCCGAGATGCTCGCACGTCATAACATTCGTCGGGCTATCATTCACTGGTACTCCGGACCCATCGAGCCGCTCAAGAGCATGGTGTCACGGGGGTACCTGTTCACGTTCGGATGTGAAATCCTGTCATCCGGGCTCATTCAGTCGATCGCATCCGAAATCCCGAAGGAGCAGGTTCTCACGGAGACTGACAATCCAGGTGGACCCCAGTGGGTATTCGGAGAACCGGCGATGCCGGACCTCGTGAAGCCAGTACTACAGGCGCTCTCCATCGTGAAGGGTCTCGATGAGGCAGATATGATGGAGCAGGTGAGGCAGAATATGGACCGACTGATTGGAGACGATGAGCGTCTCTATGGGCTTTCACGGTTGTTGCGCGGCAGCCTGGAGTAATCCTGAATGGGTGTGAATGGTCCTGGCAAGTACCAGCACGACATATCGAAGTGAAGGAGGGGTGGCCATTGGCCACCCCTCCTGGTATTTCAGTGTCCTGTCCGACTAGTAGTCCAACGCTCCCACCAGCTGGCGTGCATTGCTTGGTTTGCGCAGCTTCCTTAGCGCTCCCTTCTCCAACTGGCGTATGCGCTCGCGGGTAAGATTCATCGTCTTTCCTACCTCCTCGAGCGTCCATTCCTTCCCGTCCACCAGTCCAAATCGCAGTTCTATGATCCTGCGCTCGCGATCGGGGAGCACCTTCAGCATCTCGCGTATCTGGTCGCGAAGCACGCTACTGGAAGCCACATCCTCAGGCGCCGGAGCGGAGTCGTCTTCCACCAGATCTCCCAACGAGGTATCGCCGTCCTCGCCAACGGGCAGGTCGAGCGACAACGGCTGCAGGTGTTGGAGATCCTCAAGCATCTCGACGAATTCTGGAGAAGTCTCCATCGCCTCACTCAGTTCTTCCGAGGTGGCCTGGCGACCACTCGACATCGTCAGATCCCGCCGGGTCCGGTTCAGCTTGTGCATCTTCTCCGCCATATGCACAGGTATGCGGATCATGCGGCCCTGTTCGTCCACCGCTCTTCGTACCGCCTGCATGATCCACCACGTGGCGTAGGTGCTGAAGCGGAAGCCCTTGCGGTACTCAAACTTCTCCACCGCTCTCATCAGGCCTACAGCGCCCTCCTGCACCAGGTCCAGCAATGGCAATCCCCAATTGAGGTGCCGCTTGGCCACGCTGACCACCAGCCGCATATTCGCCTGTACGAGTTGGTCTCGCGCTGCCTTCGCCTGTTGCTTAATGCCCTCGAAGTGCCGTCGAATCTCCGATTCCATCGCGTAGAGCTGGGCGATGAAGTGCTCGTCACTCACAATTCCTGCGAGCTCATCAGCCTTCTTCCCGGAGCCGGCGAGTTCGATGACCTCGTGCGGCAGGATTCTGGCCGCCACGGATAGTTCGCGAACGGCGTGCTCG
>PWUO01000111.1 GCA_003562555.1 Dehalococcoidia bacterium | reverse complement strand
CTTCCAGTGCCTCGATGTGTTTGCGAATGGTACTGACGTCACCTCTGGCGATTGGGCCGGTCAGACACCCCGGAAATCCTACGTGCTCGATGTTGTTGAGCGTACCCTTCAGAATGGGCATGCTTGCAGCCACTGCGTCAGCTTGTGAGATATCGAAGTGCTTCCACAGGTCGGTCGCGAGATGGACCAGCGTGTAGAAGTAGTTGCACGCGATACACACCGATGCGTGGTACAGCGCCTTGTCCTGCTCCTGAAGTTTCATCCACTTGCCATTCAGCGACTCAACGAATCGCTTCAGATCGCTCAGGACGGGTTCTTCGGCCTCCAGCGTGAACGTGGAGCCGGGCAGGTTCTCAAGCGACTGTTCAATGCTGGCGAAGGAGTTGCACGGATGCATGCAACCCACGTGACAGCCGTTCTGGCGTGCAGGCGAGAGCACCGCCGTCGAGTTAGCGCCGCTGCAGTGAATGACCGTCTGTCCCGACCGCCACTTGACCTCGGCGGCGACTATCCCAATTACGTCATCCGGCGTGGTGATGAATATGAAGTCCATATCATCTGCCAGGGACTGCGCGGTGTCGTACACAGTACATCCGGGTACGGATTGCGCGAACCTGGCCGACTCGTGTGGCAGGATGTCCATGGCTCCTGCAATTGGAAATCCCTGCTCGGCCAGGCGGACTCCGAATGCGGTGCCTACCTTTCCTACCCCGATAATTCCAATCCTGTTCATCAGTTCTGGCTCCTCCTTCGGTATCTGTCTCCTTATCATATACGCATCGCGATGTCACCGTGCCCTATGGTGAGCATCGAGCGGGAGTGGGCCGCCTGGTGTTACTACACGAGACCGTGGATGAATCGCTGCCACCGATCCTTTGTGTCCCATGGAGAGGTGTCACACTTGGGCCGTTGGTGTTTCGCACATGTTAGGCCTCGCGCAGGCCTGTGGTCAATCCCAATCTTCGTGTTGTGGCAGTCGTGTTGCTCCTGTAGAATTCCGGCTGTGCGAGTCAGTCGCATGAAGGAGAGTGTCTCATGAGAAGCGATCTCGTTAAGCGAGGCGCCGAGCGTGCGCCCCACCGGTCACTGTTTTACGCCCTCGGCTGCACAGCCGCAGATTGGGATAAGCCGTTTGTGGGTGTCATCAACAGCTACAACCGCATTATTCCCGGACATATGCACCTTGATTCGATATCACGGGCGGTGCAGGAGGGTATCAGAAGCGCAGGAGGAGTGCCGTTCGAAGTGAACACCATCGGCGTTTGCGATGGGATCGCTATGAACCATCCCGGGATGAAGTACAGCCTGCCAAGCCGTGAACTCATTGCGGATTCAGCCGAGACGGTCGCCGAGGCGCACCAGTTCGACGCGCTGGTCTTCATCTGCAGCTGTGACAAGATCATTCCCGGCATGCTCATGGCCGCGGCCCGTGTCAATGTCCCCGCGGTGTTCGTGTCAGGCGGTCCAATGATGGCCGGCCACGTATTCGCGGATGGAAAGTGGCGCGCGATCGACCTGAGCAGCATGTTCGAGGCAGTAGGCAAGACCGTCAGCGGTGTCATGTCTGAGGAGGTACTCGAGGAGTGGACTCGAAACGCCTGCCCCGGCTGTGGAAGCTGTGCGGGCATGTTTACGGCGAACACAATGAATTGTATGACCGAAGCGCTCGGGATGGCGCTGCCAGGCAACGGGACGATTCCGGGCTCGGTCAGCCAGAGACTGGACCTGGCGTTCAGGTCCGGCGTCCAGGTGCTCGATACGCTTGCGCGTGACATTAAGCCCAGGGATGTGATCACACGCGACGCGATATTCAACGCCTTCGCTCTGGACATGGCATTGGGCGGTAGCACCAATTCGGTCTTGCACCTCACCGCTATCGCGCATGAAGCAGGTGTTGACTACCCGCTGTCATGGCTCAATGAGATCAGCGACGCCGTGCCACACCTGTGCAAGATGAGCCCTGCCGGCAGCCACCATATCGAGGATCTCAATGCTGCAGGCGGCGTCTATGCGGTCATGCAGGAGATCATCGGTCACCTGAAACTCGATGCTCTGACGGTGACCGGGAAGACAATAGGTGAGATCGTGCCGCAGTATCAGGTGAGAGATCGTGAAGTCATTCATAGCCCTGCCGCACCATATTCTGCAACTGGTGGGCTCGCAATCCTGTTCGGCAACCTTGCACCTGAAGGTGCGGTGGTGAAGGCGGCTGCAGTGGCGCCCGAGATGCAGCAGCACAAGTGACCTGCCAGGGTGTTTGATTCTGAGGAAGAGGCGACCAAGGCCATCATGGGCAGGTCCATCAACCCCGGCGACGTAGTGATCATCCGCTATGAGGGACCCAAGGGAGGGCCAGGAATGCGCGAGATGCTCACTCCGACCTCGCTCCTGGCGGGACTGGGCCTGGACAAGGAGGTTGCGTTGATCACAGATGGACGTTTCTCCGGGGCTACCCGGGGTTCCGCCATCGGTCACGTGTCGCCTGAGGCGGCCGCCCGTGGTCCCATCGCATCTGTTAGGGACGGGGATACCATCATAATCGATATCCCCGCGAGGAAGCTCGATGTGGATCTTGACGATGCTGAGATACGTGAGCGGATTGAGCGGCTGCCTGCATTTGAGCCCAGGGTTGCCAAGGGTTATCTCAAACGGTATGCACAGAAGGTAACCTCCGCAAGCACAGGGGCTGTGTTCGAGGATTAGCGTCAGGGCCGGCGGGCCTCTGCGTCGCAAGGGCCCACCGCCAGTGAGGTGACGATATGGATGCGACATGGATTGACGTGGTGATACGTTTAGTCGTCGCGGCGGCGCTTGCCGGCGTGATCGGGTTCGAACGAGAGATCAGGGGCAAGGTTGCAGGAATGCGTACCCACGTGCTGATCTCACTTGGCGCTGCTGCGTTCACACTCGGCTCCCTTTTCGGTTTTGAACAATCAGAGATGGCTCGGGTGGCATCGGGAGTTGTTGCCGGAGGTGGTTTCATTGGTGGTGGCGTCATCTTTCGTGGCCGATCTGACGGAGTGGAGGGCCTCACCACTGCTGCATCCATCTGGGTAACTGCCGGGGTAGGCCTGGCCGCTGCCTGCGGACTATACCTCGTCGCTATCATCGTGACCCTGCTGACGGTCATCGCACTGGAACTGCCGAAGATCAAGTAGGCAGTTCCGACCTCCGCCCTGTGACCGTTATTGTCCGCGCGCAACACCATGCTATAGTCCCGATGACTGCTATCGCTTGAGGTGAACCACATGGAGCACGAATCCAGCGCTATCCTTGAGGAGCTCCGCTCCGCGTACCCGGACAAATTCACCTCCGAGAACCGGGTATTCAGTCATATCCACCGGGGGGATGTCATTTTCATCGCGTCTGGATGTGGTGAGCCCCAGCACCTCGTGAACTCCCTTATTGCCTACGTTGAGTCACACCCCAAGGGCTTCTTCGATACGGAGGTCATCCACCTGTGGTCACTTGGTCTTGCGCCCTACACGAATGACAAGTTTCGGCGCAATTTCCGGCACAACTCCTTCTTCCTGGGGGACAGTACCCGCGAGGCAGTGAATCGTGGAGTAGCCGACTACAGCCCCATCTCGCTCTCGCAGATTCCCAGACTATTTCGCCGCGGCGTCATCTCCATCGATGTCGCATTAATTCAGGTTTCCGCGCCCGACCGCCACGGCTACATGAGCCTCGGTGTGAGTGTCGACATCGTGAAGGCTGCAACCGAGAATGCTGACATAATCATTGCTCAGCCGAATTGCCACATGCCCCGCATCCACGGGGACAGCTTCATCCACATCAGCGAGATAGATTACATAATGCCCTTCGACGAACCTGTTCTGGAGTATCGCCGCGGAGTAGGCGAGGATGATGGTGATGTGGTGTCGGCTATCGGAAGGTATGTGGCTCGCCTTGTCCAGGACGGTGACACAATTCAGGTTGGCTACGGTAACGTGCCAAACGCGATCATGGCCAATCTTGGGCAGAGGCGACATCTTGGTGTTCATACTGAACTGCTGTCAGATGGCCTGGTGGAACTGATGAAAGCGGGAGTGATCGACAACTCCAAGAAGAGCATCGATCGTGGCAAGGCCGTTGCCACGTTCTGCATGGGCAGGCAGGAGACCTACGAGTTTCTGAACGATAATCCCGCAGTCGAGTTTCGGACCGTGGACTACACTAACAACCCCCTCGTTATCGCACGACACCAGAATATGGTCGCAATCAACAGCGCGCTGGAGATCGATCTTACGGGGCAGGCGACCGCGGAGTCGATTGGCAGCCGTTTCTACAGCGGGATTGGCGGCCACTACGATTTCATGCGCGGTGCGCTACTGGCGCCCAACGGAAAGACCATTCTGGCGATACCCTCAACTGCTGCCGGGGGCGAGATATCCCGGATCGTCCCGCACATCTCTGAGGGTGCCGGTGTGACGCTGAACCGTGGCGACGTTGAGTACGTCGTCACCGAGTACGGGATCGCCTACCTGCATGGCAAGAACATTCGTGAACGCGCCATGGATCTCATTGCCATCGCGCATCCAAAGTTCCGGCCATGGCTCATACAGGAGGCCAAGAGGCGCACCCTGATCTACAGGGATCAGGCGTTCATCGCTGGGAAGCGTGGCGAGTATCCCGAGGAACTGGAGACTCACCGGACGACGCGCCAGGGTCTTGAGATTGTGTTGCGCCCCGTCAGGATCTCCGACGAGCCCGTGGTCAAGGACTTCTTCTACTCCCTCTCGGATCAGAGCATGTATCGCCGATTCATGTCGGTTCGGAAGGACATGCCTCATGAGCGGCTTCAGGAGTTCGTGGTTATCGATTACACACGGGAGATGGTGATTCTCGCGTCGATTCGGCATGGGAGTTCCGAGGAGGTCGTCGGGTTGGGTCAGTACGGGATTGACGAATCAACGCATACCGCTGATGTTGCGCTCGCGGTGAAGGACGAGTATCATAATCAGGGTATCGGGACTGAGCTCCTATCTTATCTCACATTGCTTGCCAAGCGGCAGGGTTTGTTGGGTTTCACGGCCGAAGTGCTCGTAGAGAACAAACCAATGCTTCATCTTTTTGAGAAGATGGGGTTCGACCTCGAGAAGCGCATTGCCGACGACGTGTACGAACTCAAGATGCTATTCAGAGAGGTGCCACAACGTGAAAGGTAACGAATCCAGCATGAAGTATCTCTTTGAGCCAAGGGGCGTCGCTGTCATCGGAGCCTCTCAGACTCCCGGCAAGATCGGCTACAAGGTAGTAGAGAACATCGTTGTCGGTGGCTTTGGGGATAAGATCTATCCCATCAATCCAAGGGGTGGAGAACTGCTGGGGTTGCCAGTGTACGGGCGGATGGCCGATATCGATGGACCCGTCGATGTGGCTGTGGTCGTCGTCCCGGCTGATCGAGCCTACGGGGCGCTCGAGGAATGTGCGAGCAAGGACGTCAAGTTCGCGATCGTCATTACGTCCGGTTTCTCTGAGGTTGGCAATGTCGCTGAAGAACGCAGAATCGCACGTTTCGCGCGTGAGCATGACATCAGGATCATAGGGCCTAACGTATTTGGAGTCTATTCTTCCGCCTCTTCGTTGAATGCAACGTTCGGACCCTCCGACATCAGGAGCGGCAACGTCGCGATTATTACCCAGAGCGGCGCCATAGGCATTGCGATGATTGGCAAGACCAAGGTGGAAGGGATCGGCCTGTCCGCGATGATATCCGTAGGCAACAAGTGCGACGTGGATGAGACGGATCTTCTCGAGTACCTTGCCTTTCAGGATGATTCCAAGGTCGTGCTCATGTACCTTGAGGGCGTCAAGTCAGGTGAGCGTCTCGTCGAAGTCCTCAAGAAGACAACCCGGAAGAAGCCGGTGGTGGTTATCAAGTCGGGTCGCTCCAGTCGTGGTGCGCAGGCAGCGGCCTCTCATACGGGTTCGCTCGCGGGCGAGGACAAGGTGTTCGATGACATTGCCAGGCAGTGCGGTGTGATCAGGGCGGAAAGCATTCAGGAAGCGCTCAACTGGTGCAAGTTCCTCTCGGATGCCGCAATGCCGCGAGGCGAGGACTGCGTCATCATAACCAATGGTGGTGGTATCGGCGTCCTGACGGCTGACGCGTGCGAGAAGTATGGCGTGAACCTGTCCGATGAGATTGCAGACCTGAAGAAGACGTTTGAAGACGTCATGCCATCATTCGGTTCTGCCAAGAATCCTATCGATCTGACCGGTGGTGCGAGTCCCGAGGACTACGACAAGGCGCTCGTAGCGGCATTGCACAACGACAACATCGATTCGGTAGCATGCCTGGGGTGTCAGACCGGCTCGTTTGACGCTGAACGATTTACGCAGATCGCCGAGGAGCGGTACGCACAGTACCGGCCGGTAAAACCGATCGTATTCTCGTTGTTTGGCGGGGAAGAGGTTGAGCGCAGCATCGTTGAGCTCAAGGCTAAGGGGATTCCGGTGTTCCCTGACGTATACGAAATGACCTCGTTTCTTGGCGCGCTGTACAGAGACTATCGCAATAAGAGCAGTGTGCAGGCTGAACCGGCGAAGGCGGATATTGATGTGGCGGCGATCAGCGCGGCTATCGCTTGCGCCCGGGCTGATGGACGACACTTCCTGCTCGCCCGCGAGGCGCAGGAGGTCATGCGCGCTGCCGGCATCCCCATACCGATGAGCCGCATTGCTCACAGCCCTGACGAGGCCGTTCGGTTTGCTGAGGAGATCGGCTACCCTGTGGTAATGAAGGTCATCTCGAAGGACATCATCCACAAGAGCGATGCTGGTGGAGTAGCGCTCGACCTCGTGAACACGAAATAGGTACTGGATGCATACGACGCAATCATGCGCAAT
>PWUO01000213.1 GCA_003562555.1 Dehalococcoidia bacterium | reverse complement strand
GCGCTGCCGCGTACTCAATGGCTATGCCCACGCCCTCCTGGAATTCGTTCACACGGTCAGGCAGACAGGCAAGGCCCCGTTCTCCTGCGCTCCACTGACCGGCAGGCAGGTTGTGGAGCACCATCTCGAGTCCATGTCGTTCCAGCCCGCCCTGGAGTTCTTCCTTATCCCACTCGTACGGAAACAGGAACTCGACTCCCTTGAAGCCAAACTGTGCAGCCCTGCCAAACCGGTCGAGAAAGTCGACCTCTTTGAAGAGCATGGAAAGGTTCGCACTGAACTTGGGCATCTCTCTTCACTCCTCTCTTGCGCGTGAATTACCTGGACGGTCCATATCAGTTATGCCATCTTCGCTTCTCCCCGTCTCACCTGATGAGCCAGAAGCAACGCTATTCTAACACTGCCATTCCGAGAATTCCGCCAGGGGTGCCACCACCCGGCCGCCTCCATTACCCTGTGCCATCATGAACCATACTGCATCGATTGGTACGATGAACAGGGAAGTATCCCGGTCCCGGTTTCCATACGCGGCCACTCAGCGCTATAATCGTGGCACTTCACCCAACACAAGCCACTGCGTGCTGCGGGGTTCCAAGAGTTTATGGTTGCCATTTACGACGACTTCTACGGAATGCGAGACAGGGCCACCGCGGTCGTCCGCAAGGATGGATTCCTGCTGTTAGTGAGAGACCGGGGGTTCAGGCAGTTCTCGTTGCCGGGAGGAGGGCTTCGCCCGGGTGAGTCTGCCGAAGAGGCGGTCAGCAGGGAGTTGGCCGAGGAGACCGGTCTTCGAGCTATCACAGTGGACGCGCTGCCCCGATGCCGGACCTGCGATGAGTACAACACGTACCTGGTATTCGAGGTGGAGACCGAGGGATCGCTATGCATCGATGTGGAGGAGTTGAGCGAGGCACGGTGGTGGGATGGTCGCACGAACCTGCCACTGTTCGAGTATGTGAAGCGCGTGATTGACCGGCTGCACTGGCCCGGTTAACCACATTCTGTCATACTGACGTCGCAGCCGGCACGGGAGAATATCATGAGAAGCCGCCATGTTGCGGGAAGGTTGGCTCTTCTGCCCCTACTTGCGGCCATGACGCTCGTCGTCGCCACAGCGGCGTGCACCCCGGGAGAAGGCCCTCTCGTGCCCCCCTTCGAGCCCACCAGGCCGGATCCTCAGCCCACTAATGAGGCACCTCAATCATACTATCTGCCTCGTAACGGCCAATGGAAGCTTCCCGACGATACTCCTACTGGTAGAACACCGTCAGAGCAGGGCTCCATCGAAATCGAGGGGCTGGGTGATTTCACGTTCGTCCCCCAGGAGATTGAGACCTTGCGCCCGGACATCTTTCAGCCGGGGCACTTCTCTGTCTTCGACGTGGTAGCTCACCTGGCAGATAAGGGGTGGTTCACTCTGAAGTACCACTACAACCCGTCTCTCGACACTCATGTGATCGACGAGCTTGATGACTGCATGAACTGGTGGTATCGAGCCCACTACGCCGGTGGCTGGCCGGAGATCAACGTCTTTCGCATGGACATGTATCCGTACAAGGACGGCATGACCATCAGGCTGTGCACGCAGTCAGAAGAGTATATGGGGCACATCTACAGCAGCTTCGGAGAGGAAATTCAGCGCAAGTCCATCAACCTCGGCAGAGTCGTCATACCCGAGGTACGGGTTGGCACCACCGTCTTCACGAATGTGCCGGTGAGTGCACACAATGAGCGCGCTGACATACTTCAGCCGGGCACCATCACCGCGCTCGATGTCCTGTTGAGTCTCGCCGACCAGGGACATCTGGAGCGACTGAAGCTTACCTGGTACTGGAGTATCGACGACGTCGATCCTGCGGACAGCTACTGGGTTGAACAGATCGCAACCGGCGACGGCGTGTACGACGCCGAGGCCGCACCCGAAAGAGGCGGATGGGTGTACGAGTCAGGATCACGTCAATTCTCAGGCTTCCGAGGCAGTCATATCGACATACCTGCGGACGTAAGGGTCATCGTGTCTCCGGAATACATGACGTGGTACTGGCTGGGTTCCCCGATGTAATCTCTGTGTATCGGCAGCCGTTGCATGCCTGCCGCACATCGCTCCTGTTGTACACTTCCTTCCATGCCGTTCGAGCAGAGGACTGAACAGTCCGTCGCACTGGCTGGCGACATACTTACTCGATACAGACACGTCTACCGGGCAGCACGTGAGGCTGAGCCACAGCTGCGCTTCGGGCGTCGTACCGTCGCAGTGAGCACGATCGCGCAGCAGTTCTATTGCGAGAAGTCGGTCGAGCTCTCGATCCAGCGGCCGCTCGCTCCTACGCAAAGCATGCGTGACGGAGTTGCCGGCCATGAAGCTGTGGCTGCGCTTGGGGTCTCCATGACGCAGGAGGAGGCGGTAGCCCAGGCCGTCGTACCACGGGAACAGCCGCTGTGTGTGTGCGAGTTCCGCATAGGATGGCGCCACTGCAGCGGCGTCACCATATTGGGTCACGTTGACGAAGCATGGTTCAGCGGCGGGCACGTGGATCTCGTTGCCGAACGGAAATTCAGCAACAGCCTCACCATCCACACTCCTTATCACATTCAGGCGAGGCTGTACTGCCTCGGGCTTGGGGAAATGGGATTCGACACCGAAAGGTCACGTTACCGCATCAGTGTGTTCGCTCGCGAATGCCACAACTGCGGACTCCTTGCAGCCGGAGAATGCCCGGTCCTGACTGGCGAAGCTCACAGCTACACGTGTGATCGCGGATCATGCGCCAGCGGTACCTTCCCGTTCGACTTCGAGGGCACTGCCAGGGACCTGAACTGGGCGCTGCAATTCTGGACTGGTGAACGTGAGGCACGGGCAACCGATTCCCCGTCGCGGTGCCGTGTATGCCGCTACCGTCGGATCTGTGATTCACGCAGTGTGTAGACCATCAGGAGTCTCCGCCATCCATCTCGGGATAATCACCTCGCAAAGCCTGCGCAGCTACGGCCTTGGTGTCCTCGGCGAAGTCGCTCTTCAGCATCCATTCGAAGTATCGCGGGTCCGACTGCATTACTGCCTTTACAGGCACACCTTTGTACTCCCCGAAACCCACCACCGCCACACCGGAAGACCATGTGAACTTCCCCTGGGAGTCAATCCAGTTCTCCTGCTCCCGATTGCACAGCGCGTTCAGCCCCTCAACGGTGCGAGGCAGCTCCATATTCATCGTGAGCATTCCCTCGAGCACGGCCATGGAAGCTTCCACATCTCCCTCAGACGTGTGCGCACCCTCCAGATCAGTGCCACAATACTTCTTGTACGCGGCGGCAAGGTCCCTCGGTTCAAGCATATGAAACAGTATCTGTGCGTCCACAATCCGCCGACCCCTCCTGGAAAACTCGACTCCGGAACGTCGAAACTCGGCCTCCAGCAGGGGTATATCGAGGCGACTGACGCCAAAACCACCCAGGTCGGCAGATCCTATGAATTCACGCAACTCGGCCGCATAGTACGAAAAAGGAGGCAATCCGGACACATCCTCATCGGAGATTCCGTGGACTTCCGTCGCGCTCTTGGGGATCGTGATACCAGGATTCATCCTCCGGCTCCACACGTCACGGCGTCCATCGGGGTTCAGACGGATGGCGGTCACCTCCACGATCCGGTCATGCGCCGCACTGATGCCTGTGGTCTCCAGGTCAAAGAAGACGATTGTCCTATCGAATTGCAGGTGCTCCATTTGTCTCCTCACGGGCGCACGCCAGGACAGTTCCGCAGCATCGAGCACCCGCCCAATACTATTCCCGCAGGGAAGCCGAGTCAACCGCCGGCCGACTGCGTGGGTTCACCCAGCAGCTTCAGTCCCTCCGCGTAGATCGCACGTTCTTCGTCATTCGGAACGGCGAGAATACGCACCTTCGAGTCGACCATATGCAGCGGCTCAATTCTTTCGGGATCGGCAGATTGGTTACGCTCCTCGTCAAGAAGAATCCCCAGGTAGTCCATGTCCCCACACACCGCCGAGCGCACGGCCGGGACGCAAAGTCCCACATCATCCGTGAAGACCAGCACGTCAATGCCGTTCATTACTGCCGCATATGCGCCCAGGTAGAACCTGATGCGGTACACGTACAGATCGAACGCCAGTCGTGCCCGCGGGTTGTTCACCATCGTTGCGCACAAATCCCTGATGTCACTTGAGACGCCACCGCTCAGTCCCAGCAGGCCACTCTCCCGATGCAACATCCGGGTGAGGTCATCCGCGGAGTGTCCCTGCCGTACCAGATCGATGACGATGCCCGGATCGAGATCCCCGCAACGCGTGTTCATGACGAGTCCCTGCAGCGGGGAATACCCCATCGAAGTGTCGATCGAATGCCCATCCTTCATCGCGCAGGCACTCGACCCACCGGTGCCCAGGTGCAACGCAACCGCCCTGAAATGGCTTTCGCCCAGATACCATGAAGTCTTCTCGAGCACATCCGCGTAGGACAGCCCGTGAAACCCGTGTTTGGCGTACGTCTTCACCAGGGCCTCCGGCAGCGCATACGTGCGTGCCACATCCGGCAGGTTCGAATGGAACGTGGAATCGAAGACCACGAACTGCGTGACCGTAGGCCAGCGCCGGGACACGAGTTCAATCATCTGGAGCGCAGCCACATTGTGCAGCGGCGCCAGCGGAGCACAGCGCCACAGCAGCGCCGTTGACCGTTTATCGACCATCACGCCAGTCTTGAAGTGGCCGCCGCCATCGGCGAATCTGTGCCCAACGGCATCACACACAAAGCCATTGCTGTCCAGAAAGCTCAAGACCTGTCGTGTCGCCAGTTCGTGGTCTGGCAGCCCAATCTCCTGACGAAGCTGGCTTTCTCCGTACCGGTACTCGATGAACGATGATGCAGCTCCTGTGACTCCCACCCTATGGCACTTGCCATCTACGAGGACATCCGAATGTCGGTACAGTCTGAAGCTCAACGATGAGCTGCCGACGTTGAACACAAGGACTGCCGGATCATCGTCACTGATTCGTCGGGTCATCCTATCCTCCACACGCGTGTATCCTGCCGGTGCGCCATTCTACCACCGGCAGACGGAAATACTGTCGGCCTCACCTGCAGCGCTCACAATTCAAGGTACGTGTGAACACATGGCCCCCAAAGGTGGATCCGCACGGCACTCAGCCGACCTTTACCGTTGACAACGGCGCGTGGTGCCCGCGCGGTATCGTCGCATGCGAAGTTCTCTTTTTTCGACGGGGCGTCCTGTAGTAGGATAAGCTCCGCTGTCGCCCGCAGTACGGTCTTCGTGCCGGGCAATCCGATGCAGCATCCTTGCGACGTCATAGGTCGCCACGTTCCGGAGAGAGGTGCAGTGTAATGCCTGACCTTACCTGTTTGTTTGAGCCACGCTCTGTGGCAGTCATTGGCGCGTCGGACGATCCCGGGAAGTACGGCAACAGGGTGATGCAGAGCATACTGGAGTCCGGATTTCAAGGTCCTGTCTTCCCGATAAACCCGAATGTCACCGACGTGCTTGGCCACACGTCTTATCCTTCGACCCGGGCGCTGCCCCACCCGGTGGACCTGGCGTTCATAGTGATACCGGCACGGGCCGTCGTCGATGCGGTCCGTGACTGTGTCGGTTCCGGCGTCAAAGGCATCGTCATCATCAGCGCCGGGTTCGGCGAGATTGGCGAGGAAGGGCTCCGGGCGGAAGCAGAGATAGCTCGACTCTGCAAAGAGGCCGGCATCCCAGCAGTCGGACCGAACTGCATGGGTGTCGTGTGCTTCTCATCACACCTCGTCGGCACCATGACGATGGACCGGCTCAAGGGTGAGCCCGGGGACACCGCGTTCATTTCTCAGAGCGGCACATACGGACTCAGCACCCTGAATCAGGGGCTCTCCACCGGTGTCGGGTTCAGTAAGTTCGTGAGCAGCGGCAACGAGGCCGTGACGAAGTTCTCAGACTACCTTGAATATCTGGGTGACGACGAGAATACGAAGGTGATCATCGGCTACATTGAGAGTCTGAAAGATGGCGAGCGGTTCATCCCGGTGGCGAAGAAAGTCTCAAAGAAGAAACCGATCGTGGTCATGAAGTTCGGCCGAACCGACGCAGGAACGCAGGCGGCCGCCTCTCACACCGGTGCCCTTGCCGGGTCGCATGCCATCTACAGCGCTGCCTTCAGACAGTGCGGCGCGGTCGAGGTGTTGCGCACCCAGGACCTGCTGAACGCAGCCATCGCGTTCCACTCTCAGCCATTGCCACGGGGCAGGCGCATCGCTGTCGCCGGCATCAGCGGCGGCTTTGCCGTGGCCGCGGCGGACTACCTCGCCGAGCTAGGAATGGAATTGCCAGTGCTGGCCGAGAGCCTGCAGTGTCGCATGCGTGACGAGGTCAAGGTGCCGCCCTTTGCGATCGTGAAGAATCCCATCGACCTCACCGCCGAGGTCCGCCCGTGGTATTTGCTGCAGTGTGTTGAGATGGCAATCAAGGACCCCGGCATCGACGCCCTCGTCATGGGGCTCTGGTCTTGGCCACTTCCTCCCGCCGAGGAAAGCCTGCGCACGCTTGAACGCGTACAGCGGGAAAGCGGGAAGCCACTCCTCCTCTGTTACTACGCCAGCCGGAGAGGAGCCGAACTGATCCAGAGCATGACGTCACTGCCGGTATACGGCACTCCGGAGGAAGTCTCACAGGTTATGGCGGCACTGTGTCAATATGCCGACTATCGCCGTCAGACGAATACGTTTCCCGACTGACTTCGCCACTCGAGCTGTGTGCGCGCAACACGGTCACGCTTGACCCGGAATCGCTTGTGCTTCACAATTCTGGTCGTATCGGGATTCTCGTGACACAGACCAGCCCCTTGCCCTGCATCGTCACGCAGCTCACTGCACATGCGCGCCGGGCATGAGCCGGTCCATCACAGCCCGGGTCCCTTTCGAGGAGGACACCCGCATGCATCAACTGAGG
>PWUO01000205.1 GCA_003562555.1 Dehalococcoidia bacterium | reverse complement strand
GCGATGTTGTGCTTGTAATTCAGGAGATCGAAGTCGGCAAGCACAGGATGGTCGTAAGAATAGACCTTCTGCGCTCCGTAGTAGAACAGCTCGTTGATCTCGTCACCAAGGTTCGAGCCCAGTACGACGGCCGAGACCTCGATGTTGAGCTGTTGCGCAATCTCGGTTCCTTTTCCAAGCAGTTCGTACGATACGGGATGAATCTTCCCCTCGCGCTGCTCTGCGAAGACCATCAGCCCCTTGTATTCTTCAATGTTCATTTCGCACTCCCAAGCATGCCGAGTGCCTGAAGGGCATCGGCGACTTTCTTGGTGGCATCCTCGGGACTGCCACGGAATACTTCTCCCTTCCTGCCCTCCTCGGAAGGAATGACGACCTTGTTGAGCCTGGTGGGAGATCCCTTGAGACCGAGGTTCGCGACCTCCGCGAATTCGGAGAGGTCTGACGCTCCCCACTGTTCGATCTCAGCCTTGCGCGCCTTCATCTTATCGGCAAAACTGGGAAGGCGCGGTACGTTGATGTCCTTCGTCACGGTCAGCAGCGTCGGCAATGGCGATTCGATCCCATAGTGATCGGCCTCCATCTCGCACACCACTGTAATACCGGTGTCGCTGGACTCACGTACTTCCGACACATACGCGATGTGCGGAATGGCAAGCCACTCGGCGATCTCCGGCCCCACCTGGCCGGTATCGCCGTCTACTGTCTTCTCTCCACAGATGATAAGGTCCCACTTTCCTATCTTCTTGATGGCAGCAGCGAGGGCGTACGATGTAGCCCAGGTGTCTGCTCCCGCGAACTCTTTGCCCACCAGCAGGATGCCACGGTCCGCCCCCCTTGCAAGACTGTCCCTGACCGATGTCTCGGCCTGGGGTGGTCCCATGCTGATAGTGGTGACTGTGCCACCGAGTTTCTCTTTCAGTTGTACCGCGGCCTCAAGTGCGTTCAGGTCGAACGGATTGATCTCACCGGACGCCGAGCTCCGGTCGATTCGCCCCGCTTCGGTGTCGAACTTGACGCGCTCCATGTCGGGCACTTGTTTAATGGGTACTATGATGTCGATCAATGAGGTTCCTCCGTAATGAGTATTGGGGGTTCTGCTCTGTGAGGTTCCTTCCCGGGGCCTCCTTTCACCGCACGTGCGGTAACAGAGAACTCAAGGAACGGTGATAGCGGGCATGTCTGCACGGGTGCAGGGTAATCGATTGTGGATAGTAGCTGTAACTCCCTGCGGGGACTCATGTATCACCGTTGAGGTCATCCGCATAATATCACACAGCCACAACGGTATGGTAGAGGTCAGGCCGAGGATCAGGCGGCGACTGACTCAGTCTCGACGGCCTGTGTTGTGCAACAGCCAACCCACCACGATAACGAGGAACACGGTGATGAAGAGTACGACGCCCAGGCCGACCTCCCCCAGTCCCCAGAACCGCTCGTTCGTGGCCGACACGGCAAGGGTCACATTAACCAGGGGGGCAAGAACAAGGCTCATTTCTTCTCCGGCTTCGTCAGAATCTCGTCAATCAGGCCATATTCTTTCGCCTGCGTGGGGTCGAGGTAGAAATCTCGGTCGATGTCGTGGGAGATCTTCTCGATCGACTGTCCGGGGTGGGCCGCAAGTATGTCCCGAATCTTCTCCTGCAGGCGCATAATCTCGCGGGCAGCGATCTCTATGTCCGCCGCCTGACCCTGCGCCCCACCGATGGCCTGGTGCAGATGTATGGTGGCGTTGGGCAATGCAAACCGCTTCCCTTTGGCGCCTGCACACAGCAGGACAGTGCCCATGCTGGCGGCCAGGCCGACACAGATGGTCGACACCGGGCTTCGCAGCAACTGCATCGTATCGTAGATGGCTAGCCCGGCGCTAATCACACCTCCCGGTGAATGAATGTACAGGCTGATGTCCTTATCGGGATCCTCCCGGTCAAGATACAGCAGTTGCGCGACGATCAGGTTGGCCACCTGATCATTAATTGGGGTTCCGAGGAAGATAATTCGCTCGCGCAGCAGCAGGGAATATATATCGTACGCACGTTCACCACGCGCTCCGGTTTCGGTTACTGTGGGAATTATGATCTGTGACACGTTATCCTTAGCTGTCATTCTTCCTCCGATACGTCTGCCGTAGTAGGCTCATCAGGGCTCTTCGTCTCAGCATCACTGATCGACTGTCCAGTGACGATGGCGACCAGCCGGTCAAGAGTTCGGGTTGTGCGGAGACGCTCGCCGATAGACTCTCTCATATGCGGTGCCGCGAGAAGCTCGCGCATCCTGTCCTGATCCTGGGACTGAGTAAGCAGTTCCTCGACTCTATTATCCACATCGGTGTCGCTGATTTCAATTGCCTCTGCAGCCGCCAGGTGACTCAGGATAAGACCGTTTACGATTCGCGTATGGGCCACCGGCCGCAGGTCTTCGCGAATCTGTTCCAGCGGTCTTTGCGTCATCTTCAGGTAGTCCTCGACGCTCTTGTAACCGTAACGCCGTGCCTCTTCGGCCAGCAGGTCATCGATCTCCCTGTCCTCAAGGGCAGGGGGGAAATCCACGGAGCCCTGTGCGGCGATAGTCTCAAGCGCGGATTGGATGAGCCTCGTACGTGCCTCGTCGCGAGCTCGCGATTCGAGGTCAGAACCCACCCTCTCCTTGAGGAGATCAAGGCTGTCAAATCCAAAACTCTTCGCCATATCGTCGCTGAGTTCAGGCAGGTCCTTATGGCGAACCTGCTGCACGGTGACATCACAGATGCAGTCCTTGTCCGCAAGATCGGCGATGCGGAAATCCTCGGGCATCTTCAGCGTGAAGTTTCGGGATTCGCCACCAGCCATGCCCACGATGGATTCGGCAAATCCCGGAACAGGCATCTGGCCGCCCTCGACCAACTCGTAGCTGACTCCCTTGTGATCGAGGATGGTCTGATCATCTATGGTGGCGTGCACGTCGAGCAACGCGAAGTCGCCATACTCCAGCGGACGCTCGACCGGAACGAGTGCCGCCTGACTCTCCCGAATGCGGTCGATTGCTGATTGCACATGCTCGTCTGTGACGGCTTCCTGTTCCTGCGTCACGCGCACTGAGCGGTAGTCACCGAGGTCCACCTCGGGGGCAAGAGGTACGGTGGCAATGTAGGCTGGCGGCTCACGCTCTTCAAGATGTACATGTGGCATCATGATGGGGTGTACCTCATGCTCGGCAAGCGCCTGCTCGTACATGTCGGGAAAGAGCTGTTCAATCGCTTCGTCGGCGATGGCCTCCTTACCGACGTGCTGCTCAACAAGTGGCCGTGGAGCCTTGCCCTTCCGGAATCCGGGGATCTCCACACGTGCGGACAGCTTCCGGAATGCCTCCGCCTTGGCAGCCTCGAATTCTTCGGGCTCGACTTCGATACGCAGTTCTACCTGGCGACGTTCAATCGTTTTCGCGGTGCTCTTCATATACCTCAGATCCTGTCTATTCGTTGTCGCTTGAGCGACAGGTTCAGTTCCTCCAGTTGAGCCGGGTCGACTGAAGATGGGCTATCCATCATCAGGTCAACTGCATTCTGATTCTTGGGAAAAGCGATGACTTCACGTATGGTCTCCTGACCTGCAAGAATCATCGCCATCCGGTCGATTCCGAGCGCTATGCCGGCATGGGGTGGCGCACCATATTCAAGCGCCTGCAGAAAGTACCCGAATCTCTCCTCTATCGCGTCCTGCGAGTAGCCAAGCATTGAGAAAACCTTCTGCTGCAGTGACCGCTGATGTATTCTGACCGATCCGCTTCCCAGTTCACTGCCATTGCACACAAGGTCGTAGTGGCGGCCTCTCACTCGTCCCGGATCGCTGTCAAGCAGCGCCACATCATTGGCGGGTGGAGCAGTGAATGGGTGGTGCATGGAGTCCCAACGCTGGGCCTCCGCGTTCCAATCGAACAGCGGAAAACCGAGCACGAACGTGTAGCTGAAGGTATTGGGATCGGCGAGCTTCAGCCTGGTGGCCATCTCGCGGCGCAGAATGTCCAGGACCTTACACGTCACCTGTTCAGCATCAGCAACGATCAGCAGCAAGTCACCGTCGCTCGCTCCGAACCGTGCAAGCAGCGCCTTCATCTGGTCAGGCGTTACGTGCCTCGCGAGCACGGACTTGACGCCGTCGTCCGGATTTCCTGCGTCGGCGACCGACAGTGTCACCAGTCCCTTGGCCCCTGCGGTTGTTGCGCGGCTGATGAGGTCGTTCAACTGGTGCTTGGAGTAACCAGCACATCCCGGGACGCAGATGCCGCGCACCATTCCTCCTGATTGCAGTGCTGAGCGGAAGATGCCGAACTCGGTCGCGGCTGCGATATCACCTATGTCGACGATCGTCATACCGTAGCGCATATCGGGCTTGTCAGTGCCGTATCTGGTCATGGCATCAACGTACGATAGTCGCGGAAATGGCTGTGGGAACACGGCGTCAGGACGGACGATTCCCATCAACTCCACCATCATCCGCTCCATCAGGTGCAGGATGTCTTCCTCGTCCACGAAACTCATCTCAAGGTCAAGCTGAGTGAACTCGGGCTGGCGGTCAGCTCGAAGATCCTCGTCGCGAAAGCAACGAGCTATCTGAAAATACCGCTCCATGCCGGCCACCATGAGTATCTGCTTGAGTTGTTGCGGTGACTGGGGCAGCGCATAGAACTTGCCCGGATTCACCCGGCTCGGCACAAGATAGTCGCGCGCCCCCTCGGGCGTGCTCTTGATCAGGATAGGCGTCTCAACCTCCAGAAACCGCTCACGGTCGAGGAAGTCGCGTATGCCCTTCACCATCCGGTGCCGGAGAACGAGATTCGCCTGTACGCGCGGACGCCGCAGGTACAGGTAGCGGTACTTCAGCGTGAGGTTCTCATCAACCTCGACGTCTTCGTTTATGTAGAACGGCGGCGTGGGTGAATCGTTCAGCACCATGGCATCGTTCACCACCACCTCGATTGCACCCGTATCAATCCTCGTATTCTCCGTACCCGCCGGCCGCGCAACTACTTCGCCCTCGACCTGGACCACGTACTCAACACGGAGGGAGTGCATCAGTTCCTCGCTGCAGTTGGTGCGCTGGGGGTCAAACACCACCTGGACGATGCCGGTGCTGTCACGCAGGTCGATGAACGCGACACCTCCATGATCACGCCGCCGATGTATCCATCCGGCCAGCGTGACACGAGTACCGATATGTGTGCTGCGCAGATCTCCGCAGCTATGCGACTTCAACAATGACTTGTCACTCCCGGGCTGAGTTGGAACCTACTCAATCTGGCTGGCCTGGAGCGGCGCCGATGCCTTTGTAGAGGAACGGTGCAATTCCGGACCAGTGGTTGGCATTCGCCAGGTTACGCTTCGTCCTCGAGAAGTATCTCGGCAGCGATTCGTGCAGCGGCCTCGGGGGGAATGCGGCACTTCTTCTTGCCACCATCCTCGATGAACTGTCTCCGTTCTTCGGGGTCCATGGTGTCGTAGTCTCGTCCCATGATGAGGGGGCGAATGACCCCGCACATCGTGCTGCCGTACTCGGCTTTGAACGCCTCGCAGTAACGCCATACCTTCTGGCGATAGCGGAACATCTCTTCGTTCGCCTCGGGAGTACTCCACGCGGGATCGAAGAGCTTATCGCGACCATAGGCCAGACCCATCGCCATCAGTCCGCCGAGAAGCGCGCCGCAGGTTTCCTTCCGACTCATGACGCCGGGGAAGAACGTAGCAGCCTTAAGCAGTTCCTTGCCGCCCTCGAATCCGAACTCCTCCTGCAATGCAGCCACAGTGGCCTGCGCGCAGTTGACCGACATCTCCTCATAGTCGCCTGCCTTGGTCGAGACTCTGTCTATTCGTTCCTGCTTGCTGTTCGCCGTAGTCACGGAGACACACCTCCAAATCTGCATTCATGGTGGGACACGAGATTGACCCGAAGCCACGAGTGACGCTATTGTACACCAATTCGCCCTTGTGTCGAAGCTGGAGGCTGCAGATGGACCAACCTGTGCGATTGCAGGACACGCTCTACCATGACTGGCTGCTTCCCGGGGAATCCCGCTCCGTCAGGATGGAGGTGCGTCAATTCGTTGATGCCGAGGTGATGCCCGTTGCAGGCGAGCTGAATACCTGTGTGGAGGAGAGTGCATCGTTCCCCGGGCATCTGTTCTCTCGCATGGCGGACGCCGGATTGTTCCGCGTACCCTTCGGATCGGATTGCGGCGGACGCGGCCTGAAGTATCCGCTGTGTGCGGCGACCGTGACGATGGAGGAGCTCGCGTACGCCAGTGATGGGCTTGCGGCAATCTACGACGATCACTGTCTCCTGCCCGGTGCCGCCCTCCTGAACGGACCCCCCGAACTGCGGGAGCAATATCTCGTGCCACTTCTGTCCGGTTCGTCCATTGCCTGTATGGCCATCACCGAACCTGCAGCAGGCAGCGATCTTCGCGTGGATACCGTGTCGACGCGCGCTGTGGCGAACGCCGATGGGTATGTGCTCAACGGGCACAAACGTTTCATCACCAATGCGCCCGTGGGCGACTTCATGACCACGCTGTGCCTCATCGGCGACGCAATGTCGATGCTTGTGGTGGACCTCGACGCCGCAGGAGTTACGGTTGGGCCTCCGGACAGGAAGACAGGGAATCGCGTGCAGCTCACTGCTGACGTCTGGCTGGAGGACGTGCGAGTCCCAGGAGCCAACCTTGTGGGGAACGTAGGCGACGGGTTGCGCATCGCCCTCGGAGCACTGACGTGGGGCCGCATCGTGATCGGCGTGTCCGGCGTCGCGATGGCCCAGGCTGCACTCGATGAGTGCGTACACTTTATGAAAAGGCGAGAGATGTTCGGTGGTACGCTGAGCGACATGCAGTACTGGCAATTCAGGCTTGCAGAGCGCGCCACACAGATCGCGATGGCACGCGAGATGTGTTACAAGGCCGCGCTGAGATACGACGAAGGCGTGCGTGCGCCCGAGCCTGAGATG
>PWUO01000199.1 GCA_003562555.1 Dehalococcoidia bacterium | reverse complement strand
TTGTAGCCGCGTGGGCCGGCATATGACAAACGGTACGAGCGAGTGATCACGACATAGTGCATGCAGGCGATGGTGTTCGACAGGTGATGGTATAATCGTGGCGTGACTAAGGACGCGGTTCGTGCCGCGATCAGCAGCTATAAGAAGCAGAGAATCACCGGACGGCACCTGGTGCAGTCGGCCGTACTTGTCCCCCTCGTCTGCAAGGATGGTGAACTACAGGTATTGCTCACTGAACGCACGATGGGGGTTGGCCTTCACAAGGGAGAGGTATGCCTGCCCGGCGGTGCCGTGCACGCTGAGGACGATTCCCTGCGCGACACCGCGCTGCGTGAGGCATGGGAGGAGACGGGCCTCAGCCCGGGGGACGTGGAGATTATCGGAGAGATAGACGACAACGTCGTCCAGAGCACCGGCTACGTCATCACACCGTTCGTAGGATTAGCTCCCTACCCGTATCCATTCACCGCAAACGAATCTGAGATCAGCGACCTATTCTTCGTGCCGTTACGCGTGCTCATGGATGCACAGGAGTTCCGCCACCAGGAGCGAGTCATTGGTGCGTACTACTACTCCGGGCCAGTGCTGGACTACGATGGTCACGTGATCTGGGGCGCCACGGGACGCATCCTCAAACATCTGGTGGCTCTGTTGAGCGGCGGTGGCGTCAGCACCCATGCCTGACCCGGTGCCGTGAGAACGGGTGGCAGGATCCCCTGCGCGGCGGCCGAACACGTTCTGCAGGCGCAGCGGGAATTGTGCGCCGATGTAAGATTTCCTTCTCACTTTTTGGCGAAAATGTCTCCGTGAGCTACAATCCTAGACGGACACATACATGGAGGCGAGAAGTGACGTACACCGACAAACAGCTTGACGAAGCGGTGCAACCGGCGGTTGACGCAACCGAGGAGATGCGCCAGGCGTGCGAGGCTTTGTGTCGCCTTCTCAGTTCGAGCATGCGTAGTCCCGGTCACTCTGAGCCTCGCTACGTCATAAGTGTAGCGTCGCGCATGGTCGGGATCGAGGCTCACAGACTGCGACATTACGAACGGCTTGGATTTGTACGTCCGGGCCGTTCCGATGGCAATACGCGATTGTACTCGCAGGAAGACATCGACCATCTGTGCTGCGTCAAGACACTCATGAACGACCTCGGGCTGAACTCGGCGGGAGTGCAGTTTGCGCTTGCCCTGATGCAACGCATGGAGGCGATGCAGCAGGAGGTGGCCTCTATGTCGGGTCGACTGGGCCGTCTTGAAAGCAGACGACGAACTGCCGCTGGTCCAAGTGGCGCGGAGGGTGAGGCATAGCAGATGGCGATGGATGGCAGTATCGGTCCGATCACACCAGACAAGTTCACGGAGCAGGCTCAGCAGGTACTGGGTGCTTCTCAGTACTACCTTCGAGAGTTCCAGCACAACCAGTGGGATGTCGAACACCTGGCGCTTGCACTCGTGGAGCAACAGGCAGGCCTGACCGAGCGTATTCTTGAGGAGCTGGGCGTCGACAGCGCCGCCGTACGAGGGTCACTGCGAGGCGCTCTCGAGAAGTTCCCCAAGGTTGCGTATCAGGGTTCCCAGGTCTTCGCGACCCCACGTGTGCAGCGCGTGCTGGAGAGTGCGCGGCAGGAGGCCGAGCGCTTCCGTGATGAATTCATCAGCACGGAGCATCTTCTGATTGCGGTAGCCGGCGAGACGACCGGAGAATCCGCGCGCATATTCGGAGGATTTGGCATAAGCGCCGAGAGTGTCTATCGGGCCCTTCAGGGTATACGAGGAGGTCACCGGGTTACCGATCAGCATGCAGAAAGCAAGTACCGGTCTCTTGAGAAGTACGGTCATGACCTGACGGATATGGCGCGTAACGGTCGGCTGGATCCGGTGATCGGGCGTGATGAGGAAATACGTCGCACGATTCAGATTCTGGGGCGTCGCACGAAGAATAACCCCGTTCTGATAGGTGATGCGGGAGTCGGTAAGACTGCCATTGCGGAAGGACTTGCGCAGCGTGTGGTGGCCGAGGATGTCCCGGGGTCCCTGCGTGGCAAACGAGTCGTCGCACTTGACATGGCGGCCCTTGTGGCGGGAAGCAAATTTCGTGGCGAGTTCGAGGAACGATTCAAGGCGGTACTTGATGAAGTGCGCCAGTCCAGCGGTGATGTGATCCTGTTCATCGATGAGCTGCACACCGTAGTTGGGGCGGGTGGTGCCGAAGGTGCGATAGATGCCGGCAACATGCTCAAACCGGCGCTTGCTCGTGGTGAACTCCAGTGTGTGGGTGCCACGACGCTGGATGAGTACCGACGCATAATCGAGAAGGACCGGGCACTGGAGCGTCGTTTCCAGCCCGTCTTCGTTGGTGAACCTGACGAGGAGGTCACGCTCGAGATTCTCAAAGCGCTGAGGCCGCGCTATGAGGCGCATCACAAGACGGTGAAGCTCGATGACACTGCGCTCGAAGCGGCAGCACGCCTCTCGCACCGGTATATCTCGGACCGGTTTCTTCCCGACAAGGCGATCGACCTCATCGACGAGGCTGCAAGCAAGATGAGACTTGATATGGAGCGCGCGCCGGGTCAGGTCCAGGAACTTGAACGCCAGGTGCGCCGGGTGCGCGACGAGCAGGACGCTGCCGCGCAGCGACAGGATTACGAACAGGCTGCCGCAGCCAAAGCGGAACTGACTCGCCTGGAGGCTGAGTACAACGAGGCCCGGCATCAGTGGCAGGCGGAACGCCAACTGGACGGTGTGGTCCGGGGCGAGGAGATCGCTGCACTGATATCACAGTGGACTGGAATTCCCGTGTTCAGGATGCTTGAGTCCGAGGCGGAACGCCTGGTGAATATGGAGGAACGACTTCACGAGCGCATCGTTGACCAGGAAGAGGCCGTCACCGCCATCAGCGAGGCTATCAGGCGCAGTCGGGCAGGGTTGAAGAACCCGCGCCGCCCGATTGGAAGTTTCATCTTCCTTGGACCCACCGGTGTGGGAAAGACCGAGCTGGCCCGGGCTCTGGCATGGTTCATGTTCGATAACGAGGAAGCGATGGTGCGACTCGACATGTCGGAGTACATGGAGAAGCACACGGTCTCGCGGCTCATCGGGGCGCCCCCCGGCTATGTGGGTTACGATGAAGGCGGACAGCTCACGGAGGCGGTGAGACGTCGACCGTATCGGGTAATCCTGTTCGATGAGATTGAGAAGGCGCATCCTGATGTATTCAACATACTGCTTCAGCTGATGGAGGATGGCAGGCTGACTGACGGCCATGGGCGCACTGTGGACTTCCGAAACGTCATAGTGATCATGACGAGCAACCTTGGTACTGCTGACTTCCAGAAGCAGGCCATTGGCTTCGCCCGAGGCGAGGAGTCGGGTGAACCTGACATCCGCAAGAAGATAGAGGGCGAGTTGAAGCGAACCTTCCGTCCGGAGTTGCTGAACAGGCTGGATGACGTAATCATCTTCCGCCCGTTAAGCGAAGCCCACCTTGGGAAGATCGTCATGCTGATGCTGAGGGAAACCGAGGAGCGCCTGTCCGAGAGATCGATTACGCTTGAGGTCGATGAGGATGCGCGCGCGTGGCTGATTCGCGCAGGCTACGATCCGGTATTCGGAGCGCGGCCGCTGCGACGGGCTATCGAGAGACATGTGGAGAACCCACTGTCGTCAAGGATACTGAAGGGCGAGATCAAAGATGGCGATCGGGTTCGTGTGGGAGTTGAGGAAGACGCCCTGATACTCACGCCCGAGCCACGTTAGAAACGGACCTATTCAGGGTTGCAGCGTTCGTTCATGTCGTGCGGCTGTGGAGTATAATGCGCTCTTGTGGAGAGGCAGAGCTCGCGGCGCAACCTCCGGCCAGCCATAGTCTCTGTGTGTCTCACTGTCGCACTGTGTATCCTCATCATTCAGCATCGAGAGTACATCGATCAGTTGCGTCACTGGGGATACTTGGGACTGTTTCTGATCAATGTCGTGGCCAGCGGCACGCTGGTGCTGCCCGGCATGGGGGCCGTCATCACGTTCACGCTTGGTGGGGTGTTGCACCCTGCGATTGTGGGCGTGGTGGCTGGACTTGGTGAAGCCACCGGTGCGGTGGGTGCCTACCTGACCGGATATGGAGGCAGAGGGTTCCTGCTCAATGATCCCCTTCAGGGTAAGCTCTCGGCCTTCATGGAACGGCATGGCTCCAAGGCCATGTTTCTCATGGCCGTGATCATTAATCCCATCTACTACCCGTTTGCGGTCTGGATGGGGGTTCTGCGGATTCGGGTGGCGAAGTTCTTCATCTATACCCTCCTGGGAAGAACCCTCAAGAACCTGCTGCTCGCCTATCTCGGCTACTTCGGGTTGAGAACCGTGCTGCAGTGGCTCGGCATGTAGGCTGACTTGTGCTGCAGGGACCCCATACGGTATATTTCATGCGCTCATGGGGCTGTAGCTCAATCGGGAGAGCGTTTGACTGGCAGTCAAAAGGTAGTGGGTTCGAATCCCATCAGCTCCACCATAACTCCTCGTTCTCCCGTGACCGGGTAGCGTGCGTGCCTGCTGAGGTTTATCGCGGCGATGGCATGGGTCTCGGAGTGTCAGCGGATCGGCTATGAATCGTAACGTGAAGGTCGTGCCCGCAATCCTCACGGACAGTGCTTCTGAACTGACCCGAATGGTTGTCCTGGCCAACGGGTTTGCACCGTGGGTGCAGATCGATATGATGGATGGCCTGTTCGTTCCCTCTCGAAGTATCACCACGGATGACCTTGGCCCGTTGGAGTTCGTCTTCTCTTGGGAAGCTCACCTGATGGTGGTCGACCCGCTACGGTACCTCGTTCCGCTCAGGGACGCAGGCGCTGCCCGGGTCATCTTCCACGCTGAATCGGACGATGACGCATACGACGTTGTCGAGCGGTGCCGAAGCCTTGGGATGGGAGTTGGTGTGGCAGTGAACCCCCCTACGACCGTCTCGGAGATCGAGCCACTTCTGTCTGCGATCGACAGCGTGCTTCTAATGGCGGTCTATCCGGGCTATTACGGTGCGCCGTTCGTACCTGGCGTGTTGTCGAAGATTGGTGAGGTCAGGGCTGCGTGTCCCGACGTGGAGATCGGTATGGATGGCGGCATCAAGGAATCGAATCTTGTCGAAGTGGCACGGTATGGTCTCGACAAAGTGTGTGTCGGGAGCGCCATATTCGGCCAGCCTGACCCTGCCGCAAGCTACCGCAGGCTTGCGGCCCTTGCGCACGGGGCATAGGACACGTGCCCACACGTGTTCCGTACGGATGCCGCCGCTTCATTGCGAGACGCGTACGCTACAGGGAGTCCCTGAGGGCCTGGGCCAGATCCTCCGCCGAGTCACGCTTCAGGACGATACGTGTCACGCGGCGATTGAGACTGCGTAGCGCCTGCAGATCGCCCAGTGCCTGCGCTTCGGCTACTATTCCGAACGAGTAGCTCTTCTCCGGAACCGGGACGTCCTCTCCCTGCTCGCACACGAATTGCAGCAGTACGCACTCGTCCGGCCCGCCCTTGTGAAGTTGTCCGGTGGAGTGCAGGTAACGCGGTCCATACCCGAGTGTCGTTGCGAGTCCACCGTGTTTCTCGCTGACCGTGCGGCGAAACGCGTGGAAGACTGCATCCATCTCGGGAGTCTGGTGTAGGTAAGCCATGATTGCCACGTAGTCGGGTGGCGCCGCGCTGCCTATGAGATCTTTCAGTGACGGCAGACCGTCGATCTGCGGAAACTCACGGTGAGACTCGTAGTGTCGAAGCATCGCGGTGCTGGCGTCCTTCGCACTCTGCACATCGGGCTGGTCAAAAGGATTGACGCCCAGCAGAGCTCCCGTCACTGCCGTAGCGTACTCCCAGCGGAAGAACTCTGTGCCAAGGGCATAGGTGTCCGGGAGTTCGATCACGGTGCAGGGTTGTCCAGATTCTTTCAGCGAAGCTGCATGGGCATCCATTTCGTCACACTGATCGCCGCTCAGCCGGATGTATACGAAGGTTCGGTCTCCTGAGTAAGCTTTGGGAGACAGTAGCGGCTCCTCTGACACGGGGACGATTCCTGTGCCCTCCTTGCCAATGCTCTCCGCTATAAGTTGCTCCGCCCACAGGCCGAAGCTTCGCAGCCGGGGAGATGTGAGGATCGTGAGCTTGTTACGTCCGGATCTTGTACACGCGGCGAGATACGCGCCGAGCCACGCCGAAGGGCAGTCCCGGGCTGCGATGTGTGCCGGGCAGTGCCGCTTCATCAGATGCGCGCGTTCAAGCAGAAGTGTGGGATCGATGCCCATGAGCGCACCGGGGACGAGGCCGAAGAGTGAGAGGACGGAGTAACGGCCGCCGACGTCGCTGGGGTTGAGGAAGACCTCGCGAAAGCGATTCTCCCGGGCGAGGGCCTCGAGCGATGATCCCGCGTCCGTGATGGCGATGAAGTGGGAACCAGCGTTGTCGCCCTCCACGCTGAGCGTCTCGTGCCAAAAATACTGCAGCAGCACATTCGGTTCGAGGGTGCCACCGGATTTCGACGAGACAATGAACAGTGTGTGCGGCAGATCGATACGGTCACGGATGTTTCTGACCGCACCGGGCACGGTGGAATCAAGCACGTGGAGTCGCAGATGCCCCGGACTGGTGCCAATTACCTGGCTCAGCACCTCCGCGCCAAGACTGCTGCCTCCCATTCCGAGCAACACGGCGTCCCTGAAGCCGTCGGTCCTGGCCTGTGCGGCAAACGATGACAGCGACTGCGTGAGGGGGGGCATCGACTCGTGAACGTGCAGCCATCCGAGTCGCTGCTGTGTCTCCTCCTCGTTTCCTCTCCAGAGACCGGCATCGTAGTCGAGTATTCGCCGGGCGAATCGCTGCGAGTCCAGTTCATCAAGGCACGTACTGAGATAGTCAGCGATGCTCGCTGGGAGTTCGGGGAGGTCCTGATTACTCATTCTCGTCCTCCCCTTCCTCGTACTCGATCTGCAACTCGGGCTCCGTTT
>PWUO01000209.1 GCA_003562555.1 Dehalococcoidia bacterium | reverse complement strand
CGAATGGATGGGACTACACACTGCAATTGACGCAGAAGCGTGACGACTCGGTGGTGGGCCGACTCCTGAATGGCGCGTATGACATGCACGTTCATTTCGAGCCTGAGGCATGGATGACGAGGCGGTTTGACTCGCTCGAGACCGCGCTGCACGCGCGGGAGATGGGGCTTGCCGGATTCGTGCTGAAGAACAGGACGTACGGTACGCAGCCGCTGGCTCTTCTCATCAATCGTCTCGTCCCGGACATTCACGTCTTCGGCAGCCTGACACTCGACGCTGAGGTGGGTGGTCTGAACTATCGTGCGGTGAAAGCGGCTGCGGAGATCGGAACGAGGGTACTGTGGATGCCGGTGTTCTACTCGGCCAACTCCATGCCGGTTGCACAGCGGCTGTTCAATCTCGACCTCGGGGGCGAGACAATCTGTCTGCTCGATGACGCGGGTAAGCTACTGCCACAGGTGGAGGACATCCTGGGGGTGGCGAAGGACTACGACATGGTCGTCTGCACGGGCCATGCCACGCCACGCGAGGTGCAGGTGCTGGCCGACAGGTGCATTGGCATGGGCATTCGGAAGGTGGTCGTGACGCACGCGATGTCCGAGTTCATCTGCGAGGACTTCCTGAGTTTCGATGAACTGGCGATGCTCGCCCGGTCCGGCATCACCATCGAGCATTGTGCCCAGGCGTTATCGCCGACAAGTGAACGGCGTGACCCCGCTGTCTTCGTCGACGCCATTCGGGCTCAGGGGCCGGAGAACTGCATACTGACCACGGACTTCGGGGGCACACCGCACCCGACAATCGCGGAGGGGTTACGGATGTTCATTGCCACGCTGCTGCGGAGAGGCCTGACCGAGGCGGACATCGAGCAGATGGTGAAGACCAACCCGCGCAGGCTGCTTAACGTGTCAGATGAAGCATGAGTGCGGCCGGTAACCTAGCCGGCGTCCCGGAACAGGTAGACTACCACGTTGTCGCTCTCCCAGTTCGCCACGGCGAGGTCATCACGGCCATTGCCGGTGAAGTCGGCGACCGCGATGGAGCTCGGGCCCCTGCCCGTCTCGAACTGTGCGTCAAGGCGGTACGAGCCATTGCCCATATTCCTGAAGATGTACAGGTGGTGCGTCGAGGCGTCGACGACCGCGATATCCAGGAGTCCGTCGCCGTGCATGTCGAACGGTGCGGCCCAGCAGGGACCTTCTCCTCCCGTGTGCAACAGTGCGCCGGCAGTGAGGGTTCCATCACCCGCATTCAGCAGCACCGACACTGTCCCACTGTCGTACTGTGTAACCAGCAGGTCCTGTGCGCCATTGCCGCTCAGATCTGCGGTGGCCACTGACCACAGGCTCTCGCCGACACGGATGGCGGATCGTGTGGAGAATCCGCCGCTACCGTCGTTCCAGAGGATGTCGAGCATCCCCGTCTGGTACGAGGTGGTTACGATGTCAGGAAGGCCGTTACCGCCAATATCCACTGCCAGTGCGCTGAAAGGAGCCTCCTGCGTCGGGAAGATCTCGCGTTCAGTGAACTGGCCGTTGCCGAGGTTGTAGAACACGCTTACCGAGCGCGCATGGTAGTTCGGGACTGCGATGTCTGGAAGCGAGTTGCCATTGAGGTCCGCGATGGTCACCGTGTGTGGGGAACTTCCGGCGGTCATGTCCGTGCGCGACGCAAGTGTTCCGTCACCCTGGTTCAGCAACACACTCAGAGTGCCGGCAAGTTGATTCGCCACGGCGACATCGAGATCGCCATCGCCGTCGATATCCGCAAGGGTGAGCCCGAACGTCCCGGAGCCCGCTGCGTACGATTGCTGATCCTCGAACGTTCCGTCGCCCTGGTTGATGAGAACGCTCACCGCCCCGGAGGTGTAATTGGTAACGACGATATCGGCATAACCGCTGTTATTCATGTCCCCGGCTGCAATCGTAAATGGATCTTCCAGCACCTGGTAGGTTCCCACGTGAGAGAGAACGGGCGATAAGGCGCCTGGCGATGCCGCTGTTCGCTCCCCCGGTGGAGCCGAAAGTAGTGCGAGCATCACAAGAAATACCACGACGGTGGAGGGAAACATCCAGCGAGCAGTGTCCTTAGTCAAATCAACCCCCAATGCGTTAGCGAACACCAGCGAGATGGTCCCGGTCGCACATATCCGATCGGAGCCACGACTGCCGATGAGCACCGTTGCAGCTATTCAATCTCGATTGCCGCCAGGGAACCCTGTGGCACCTGAATAGTAACAGGCTCATCGTAATTGCGAAAAACGATTGTTGTGGAGAGGTTCAGGGTAGCCGAATTCTCTGCTGAGGCAGGAGGACTCGCCGCCTCCGGAGTCATCTCGATCACCATCTGTTGATCCGTTCTCATGAACAGATAGGTATCCGCAGCCACATACTGGGTGACCGACACCTCGGGCGGTGCGCCTTCAGGATCCAGAGGGCCATATCCGTACACGCCGAGGCTGGCGAATTGGCTATGCGTCTGTTCCAGCACTTGCCGTATCGACTTCCGGCCGGGCACGATCCTGATGACGTGGCAGATGGCGCCGTCGACGTCTTCCATGCCGAGGTAGCTGACCTCAGTTGCCGAGCGGAGCATGTCCACCTGCTGCTCCGCCTGGTTCTGCCACATCTGCGGCGGCATCTGCATCTTGATCCACCTCGGTTTCTCCTCCGGGGAAGAAGAGCTCATGTACAGCCATCCGTCCGCGATGTAGTACTCCAGGAACTGGTCCACTGGAGCCTGGCCGGGCGCCTTCGACCGCATCGTCATGGACAGGTGCATTCGCTGAGTGGCGTTGTCTATGCTGCCTGTGCCATCTCCGTAGAGCAGCACCTGGCGCGTGTCTGTGCCGTCTCCGGTTGTCACCATGCCTGAGAGGGACAGGTCGAACGTCGCGGTCTCAACCTCACGGTTGGCCCTGGCGATTTTGTGAACCGCCTCATCGATCGTCTCCTGCGTGATGGGGACGTCATTGCAGCCGGCCGCTGTCGCAGACAGCAGGACCAGCATGGCAATGAGGCTGAATGCCGCACTTCTCACTACAAGAAACCGCCTTCGTGCGAGGATGCCTTAAGCGTACATCTACCCGCGTAGTACCTGCTCACCCTGAGATACAGTTCTGCCCGAGTATTAGGGCGACGAGGTCATCGCACTTATGGGGGAGTGTCGTCTCGTCAGTCTGGATGACTAGAGCGATATGATGCCCCGCTGCAGCGCGTGTGTAACCGCCTCCGTGCGGTCGCTCACATCGAGCTTCTGGAATATGGACTGTACATGCGTCTTGACGGTGCTCTCGCTGATGCACAGTTGAGCCGCGATCGTCTTGTTGGCTGCCCCTGTGGCCATGAGGCGCAACACTGCCATCTCGCGCTCGGACAGCAGCTCGGTGGCGTGTGCCTGGCGCGAGAGCGTGGCGAAACGGTCCAAAACCTTACTGGCTACCGAAGGCTGGATGAGCGATTCTCCCCTGTGCACGGCACGGATCGCTTTGAAGAGTTCCTCCCGGGGAGAATCCTTCAGCAGGTACGCGCGCGCACCTGCCTCAATGCCCTTGAAGATGTAGTCATCGTTGTCATACGTGGTCAGGACGATGAAGCGGGTGGATGGAAGGCGTTCGGTGATCTGGCGCATGGCCTCGACCCCGTCCATCACGGGCATGCGGAGGTCCATTAATATGACGTCGGGTCTTGTCTCCATGGCCTTCTCGATTGCGGCGGAGCCATCGCCGGCTTCTCCCACGACGGCCATGCCAACCTGGCGGGCCAGCATGGTTGCAAGGCCTTCCCTTACCACAGGATGGTCGTCCACAATCAGTATTCGGATGTCACTCATCACCTTCACTCCTGTCCAACGGGATGATCACTTCCACGGTCGTACCATTTCCCGGTTCACTGCTGATTCGTGCGCGTCCTCTGCACTGCCTGGCGCGCTCTTCCATTCCAGTGAGTCCGAACGAATCACCTCGGGGCGACCTGAAATCGAACCCAACTCCGTCGTCGCGAATGATGAGCGTGACCCGGTTATCGCTGAACGTCAGCTGCACGTGCATTCTTGACGCGTTGGCGTGCCTTCTGACATTCGTAAGAGATTCCTGGCAGATTCGCAGCAGCGCGTCCTCGATGTCCGGCGGAAGGGGTCTGGATGCGCCGGACACGCGGCAGGTCGCCTTTATCCTCCCCTCATCTGAGAGCAGGCTTACCTCCCGCCTGAGCGCATCAGCCAGCCGGCGCTTCTCCAGTGTGGCCGGTCGCAGCGCCCAGACGGAACGGCGCGCCTCGTTCAGGCTCTCCCGAGCCAGGCTTCTCGCGCGGTCGATGTGCATGGACACACTGTCAGGGGCATCGGAGAGGCTCTGCTCGGCGGCTTCGAGTTGCAGGACGATGCCGGTGAACCCCTGTGCCAGTGTGTCGTGAATCTCTCGCGCCATCCGGTTTCTCTCATCGAGCACCGCGAGCTCCCTCGTCTCCTGCGCCAGTCTCGCGTTCTCAACGACGTTGGCAAGCTGATCAGCCACCGTCTGAGCGGTGAACAGGTCCATCTCGTCCAGACCTCCCTCTCGGTCAGCCTGAATATCAAGGACTCCGAGCGTGAGTGCACCGATGTTGATGGGTACGGCAAGCTCCGCCTTTGTCTCGCGCAGTTCCGGCACTTCCACATAGCGTGGCTCATGTGCCACATCAGTTACGAGGAGTGGTCGGCATGACTGCAGGACGTCGCCGACTATGCCATCCCCGGGTTTCACACTTTGCATCAGGGGACTGGTTCTCCATCCGCCATCAGTCGCCGCGGCCAGTTCCAGGTCGCCGGTATCCGGGTCAACGAGGAATATGCTGACGCTGAAGTAGGAGAATGCCCTCTGCAGCGCCGAGGCAACGTACTGAAGCAACTCGTTCAGGTCGCTAATCCTGATGAGCTGCTGGCGCAGTTCAAATATCGTGCGCACCTGTTCCGCTCGCCGTTCGTCCCTCGCCGCACGCTCCAGGTATCGTTCTTCGAGTCGACTGTGTGCATCCTGAAGCCGGAGATGCGATTCCTGCAGATCCTGCGCCATGGTGTTGAAGCTGTGTGCGAGCACGCCGATCTCGTCCCGGCTTCTCACCGGGACACGAACTCCCATGCTGCGTGAGGTCATGGCGCGCACGGTGTTTGTGAACGTGCGGAGCGGGCTCACCACCGTGCGCCCCAGGTACCAGAGCAAGGCTCCTGCCGTCACTGCAAGCAGAAAGGTGATTGCGAGCGCGAGTATAAGTGTAAGTCTCTTCACCTGTTCCTCGATGTAGACTCGCGAGAAACCGATCTCCATCCGTCCGACCTTGACGTCCTCCAGCCATAGGACGTGGCTTATCGTGTCCGTGGGTTCATGCTCCTCGCCGAGCTGAACCACCGAACGAATCAGCACCTCATCGGCGTCGTACACGGCCACGGAGACTACGTTCTCGTACACGAGAACGGCACTGATCGTCCTCTCGACTCGAGGGTAATCCCCGAGCTCGACCATTGGAACGAGTGACGTGGAGAGGTGCTCGATAGTCGTGTGCCGGTCGGTTCGGTAACGGGTTTCAAGCTGTGTCGCGATGACCGCCGCTATGGTGAGCACCGAGAGGATGCCACAGAGCGCCACGACCATGGTTATGAAGATTACGATGCGGCCGGTGAGGCTCTGGCGCCAGCGTACAGGCAACGTGATGACTCCTTACTGTGCATTGTAGCATCGGCCGTTTCGTGGACGCTCCAGCCGCCTTTAACCCGGTCGAAACATTGCAGTAACGCCTCCGCAATCTTCGGACCTCACACTTGGGGTCCAATGTGCAGGTTAAGGAGGTACACGAGGATGCGTGCACTGAGACTGCGGACTGTCTCAAGGGGCGTGGCGCTGCTGCTTGCAGTGGCGTTTCTGGCCATACTGGTACAGCCTGTTGCGGTAATGGCCGCGGACCCGTCCGGGGCGACAACGCTCCTGGACAATCCGGGCGCGCCGGTTGATTACGTCTGGATCATCATCGCCGCCGCGCTGGTGTTCATCATGCAGGGAGGCTTCGCGATGCTCACGGCTGGACTCTGCCGTGCCAAGAACGTGGTCAACCTGATGATGAAGAACCTGATGGATTTTGCGATCGGATCGCTGGCGTACTTCGCGGTTGGTTTTGCCCTGATGTTCGGTGCCGACAGGGCCGGCCTGTTCGGAACGACCGGCTGGTTTCTGGCCGGCGATCAGTATGACGTGGGGCACTACCTGCTGTTCCTGTTTCAGGTCATGTTCGCAGCCACGGCGGCGACGATCGTGGCTGGTGCGGTCGCCGAGCGGCTCAAGGTCAAGGCCTATTTCCTCTACAGTATCGCGATTTGTGCGCTCATCTACCCGGTGTACGGACACTGGGTGTGGGGCGGAGGGTGGCTGGCTTCGCTGCCCTACGGCGTGGGGCATGTCGACTTCGCCGGGTCGGGTGTCGTTCACGCGGTTGGAGGATTCATGGGTCTTGCCGGGGCGCTGGTTCTCGGCCCGAGAATCGGGAAGTTCGATGCGCACGGCAAGGCTCACGCAATCCCCGGCCACAGCATGACGCTTGCCGCGCTCGGTGTCTTCATCCTCTGGTTCGGATGGTACGGATTTAATGCGGGCAGCACGCTCTCTGCTCTTGAACTGAGAAGTGCGGTCATCGCGGTCAACACCACGCTCGCTGCCTCGGCCGGTGCAGTGGCGTCTCTCATCGCGATTCATGCGATCACGAAGAAGCTCGATGTCGGTATGGCGCTGAATGGAGCAATCGCCGGTCTCGTAGGCATCACCGCGCCGTGTGCGTGGGTTGAGGGATGGGCGGCGATCGTGATCGGTGCGGTGGCCGGGGTGATTGTGGTGGTTGGCGTGTTGCTCTTTGATCGTATGAGGGTGGACGATCCCGTTGGCGCCGTCAGCGTGCATGGCCTCAATGGAATATGGGGCTTGCTGTCGGTCGGCCTGTTCGCCGATGGCACCTACGGACTCTATACCACCGAGGGTCCCATGGTGGTCGGCCTGTTCTACGGAGGTGGAGCGGGTCAGTTGATCGCACAGGGTATCGGCGCTGCAGTGGTCTTTG